>DATEOM010000071.1:0-10825 GCA_035274105.1 Microbacterium sp. | reverse complement strand
GAGTGACCGGACCGGCTGCTGCGCCGGCGCCCGACGCGTCGGGGCCCGAGACGCCGGCGCTCGACGGGCGCAGCACCGCAGCATCCTTCGCCCCGATCTCGAGGAGGGCGCGCAGCGCGGCGCCCGCACGGCGCTTGGCGCGCTGCTCGAAGTACCGGCCCGCGAGCACGAAGGTCGTCACACCGGCGGCGACCTCGAGATAGATGTCGCCCGCGCCGTCGCTGGGGGTGACGGACCACTCGAACGTGTGCGTCATGCCCGGCATGCCCGCGTGCCCGAAGAACAGGGCGTAGAGCGACCACAGGAAGGCCGCCGAGACGCCGAGCGAGATCAGCGTGTCCATCGTGGCGGCGCCGTGGCGCATGTTGACCCAGGCGGCGCGATGGAACGGCCACGCGCCCCACACCACCACCGGCGCCGCGAGCGCCAGCGACGCCCACTGCCAGGAGGTGAACTGCAGCGCCGGGATCATCGCCAGGAGGATCACCGGCACCGACAGCACGATCGACCCGATGAGTCGCTGCCGGAGGCTCGTGAGCTCGGGGTCGGCGGGCTCTTCCGCGGGAGTCCCGGTCGCCGGCGGCGCGGGCAGGGCGGCCGTGTAGCCGGTCTTCTCGACCTCCTCGATGAGCGCCTGCGGGTCGAGTCCGGGAGGAACGGTGACGAACGCCTTCTCCGTGGCGTAGTTGACGGATGCCTCGACCCCGGCCATCCGGTTCAGCCGCTTCTCGATCCGCGCGGCGCACGACGCGCACGTCATCCCGCCGATCTCGAGTTC
The DNA here is from genome assembly GCA_035274105.1 of Microbacterium sp. Lineage (GTDB taxonomy): Bacteria > Actinomycetota > Actinomycetes > Actinomycetales > Microbacteriaceae > Microbacterium. The sequence goes on along the minus strand of DATEOM010000071.1, from coordinate 10,047 downwards.
GAACCGGGTGGCGGGGATCGAGGCCTCGCTCATGCGCGGACCGCGCTGTAGCCGGCCTCGTCGACGGCAGCGATGACGGCGTCGTCGGCGAGCTCGGCGGCGGAGACGATCCTGAGCGTGCCGGCGGCGGCGCTCACCTGGACGTCCTGCACGCCCGCGAGCTTGGAGACCTCGCCGCGCACGGCTGCCTCGCAGTGCCCGCAGCTCATTCCTGTCACCGTGTACTCGGCCTCGGCCATGGCTTCTCCTCTGTGGATCGGGGAGGGATACCCCTCTGGGGTACCCGGTGGGTCCAGTGTATACCCGCTAGGGGTATGGGCGGCATGGTGTAGCCCACATCGGAAAGGATGAGGACGATGACGAGTTATCCACAGCGCAGTGGACTCGAGGGGCCGGCAGAATTACGGTCCGATCACGGTTTTCAATCCGTTACAGATCGTTAACGAAAGGCAACATTGGCGACGCTTGACGGCGATTAGGTTTAGTGCACTGGGTCGGCGCCCGAGCCGTTCCCGTTGTAACCGCACAGCAAGGAGCAACATGAGCGTCTTCACCCGCTCGCGCAGCACCACCGTCCTCGGTGGCTTCGCGCTCATCGGCGCCAGCGCCCTCGTTCTCGCCGGTTGTTCCGGCGGCGGCGAGACCGGTGGCGAGACCAGCGCGCCCCCCACCGAGGAGCGTGACCTCTCGCTCAGCATCGGCACGGTCCTTCCGCAGACCGGCGCCCTGTCGTACCTCGGCCCGCCCGAAGAGGCCGGCGTCGGCCTGGCGGTCGCCGACATCAACGAGGCCGCCAAGGGCATCGAGGTCGACGTCCAGTTCGGTGACTCGGGCGACCCCGACAACAAGGCCTACGAGACCACGGTCCCGCGCCTTCTCGACAGCGGAGTCTCGGCTCTCATCGGCGCCGCATCGTCGGGTGTGACCAAGCTGTTCCTCGACCAGGCCGTGTCGTCGGGCGTCATCACGTTCTCGCCCGCCAACACGTCGCCCGACTTCACGACGTGGGACGACAACAACCTCTACTGGCGCACCGCTCCGAGCGACCTGCTCCAGGGCGAGGTGCTCGGCAACCTGATCGCCGAGGACGGCCACCAGACCCTCGGCATCATCTACCTCAACGACGCGTACGGCACGGGTCTCGAGGCAGCGCTGACCGAGAACTTCGAGGCCGCCGGCGGCGAGGTCGTGGCGAGCCAGGCCTACAACGCGACCGACACCACGTACGACGCCCAGGTCAGCGCGATCATGGCCGAGAACCCCGACGCCATCGCGGTGATCGGCTTCGTCGAGACCTCGACGATCGTTCCGGCATTCGTGGCCGACGGCTTCGACGGAGGCAACTTCTACTTCGTCGACGGCAACATCAGCCAGTGGGGCGCCGACATGCCGGTGAACATCGAGGGCACCAAGGGCACGCAGCCCGGACCGGTCCTGGAAGACGACTTCATCGAGCGCCTGAACGGCTGGTGGACGGGCGAGGGCAACGAGGAGCTCGCGGACCTCAACTACGCCGCCGAGTCGTACGACGCCGTCGTGCTCCTCGCACTCGCCTCGCTCGTCGCGAACTCGACGGAGGGCACCGAGATCGCGGCGCACCTTCAGGAGGTCTCCGGCGGCAGCGGCGACGGTGAGAAGTGCACCTCGTTCGAGGAGTGCGCCGACATCATCCTCAGCGGCGGCACCGCCGACTACGACGGCTACTCGGGCGCGATCACGTTCGACGACGCCGGCGACCCGACCGAGGCGTCGATGGGCATCTTCGAGTACGGCCCCGACAACACCCACACTCGCATCAACTGACCTCGCGTCAGGCGAAAGCAGCGGGCCCCGGAGCGATCCGGGGCCCGCTGTTCTTGTCGCCCCGCTCACGACGAAGCGGAGCGGATGCCTCTTCCGAGGCATCCGCTCCGCTTTCGTCATGCGACCGGCAGACGCCGGCTCAGCTGCCCTCGGCTCCGAGGGATCCGAGATACAGCCCGATGACCTTCGGGTCGTTGAGCAGCTCGCGGCCGGTGCCCTCGTACGCGTCGCGGCCCTGGTCGAGGACGTAGCCGCGGTCGCAGATCTGCAGGCAGCGACGGGCGTTCTGCTCGACCATGATCGTCGTCACGCCCGCCTTGTTGATGTCGGAGACGCGGATGAAGGCGTCGTCCTGGCGCACGGGGCTCAGACCCGCTGACGGCTCGTCGAGCAGCAGCACCGACGGATCCATCATGAGCGCGCGTGACATCGCCACCATCTGGCGTTCACCGCCCGAGAGGGACCCCGCGCGCTGCTTCAGGCGCTTGCCGAGCTCGGCGAAGATGCCGGTCACGAAGTCGAGGCGCTCGGCGTAGACCTTGGGGCGCTGGTACAGCCCCATCTGCAGGTTCTCCTCGATGCTGAGCGAGGGGAACACGTTGTTGGTCTGCGGGACGAAGCCCACCCCCCGCTGCACGAGCTTGTCGGACTTCAACCCGACCACGCTCTCGCCATCGACGGTGATGTCGCCGCCGCGCACCTTCACCATGCCGAAGATCGACTTCAGCAGGGTGGACTTGCCGGCGCCGTTCGGGCCGATGATCCCGATGAGCTCACCCTTGCGCGCGGTGAGATGCGCGCCGTTGATGATGTTGATGCCGGGCAGGTAGCCGGCGGTGAGGTCCTTGACCTCGACGACGATGCGGTCGCTCTTCGCGCCCTCGGCGGCACCCGCCGCGGCCGGCGATCCGGCGCCGTTCGCGGTTCCCGAACCTGTCGAAGCGCTCACTTGGTCTCCTCCTCGGCCTCGGCGATCGAGGCCTCCTCGGCCTCCTTGATCTCCTCCAGCAGCTGGACGGCGGACGTGTCGAGCTCGCCCGCGACCCGGCCGGTCACCACGCCGAGATCGACGTCCTGGTGGCTGCCGAGATAGGCGTCGATGACCGCCTTGTCTTCCATGACGGTGTCGGGCGGGCCCTCGGCGACCACCTTGCCTTCGGCCATCACCACCACCCAGTCGGCGATGTGGCGCACCATGTGCATGTCGTGCTCGACGAACAGGACGGTCATCCCGAGGTCCTTGAGGTCGAGGATGTGGTCGAGCAGCGATTCGGTCAGCGCGGGGTTCACGCCGGCCATCGGCTCGTCGAGCATGACGAGCGTGGGATCGCTCATCAGCGCGCGCGCCATCTCGAGGAGCTTGCGCTGGCCGCCCGAGAGCGATGCCGCGTAGTCGTCGGCCTTCGCGTCGAGCTTGAAGCGCGTGAGCAGCTCCATCGCCTTGTCTTCGATGTCGTTGTCCTGCTTGCGCCAGATCGCGGGCACGATGCTGGCGAAGAGACCCTCACCCTTCTGGCCCGTCGCGCCGAGTTTCATGTTCTCGAGCACGGTCAGCAGCGACAGCGACTTGGTGAGCTGGAACGTGCGCACCTGGCCCATCCGGGCCACCTTGAACGACGGGATGCCCGACAGCTGCTTGCCGTCGAACGACCACGTCCCGGAGTTCGGCTTGTCGAACCCGCAGAGGAGGTTGAACAGCGTCGTCTTGCCGGCGCCGTTGGGGCCGATGAGAGCCGTGATGGCGTTGCGCGGAATCTCGAGGTGGTCGACGTCGACGGCCGTGAGGCCGCCGAAGCGGCGGGTCACACCGTCGACGACGAGGATGGGGTCGTTCTTGGCGACGCCGGGGGCGGCGTCACCCTTAGCGAGGCCGGTGGTCTTGGGGCGACGGATCGACCCGGTCGGCGTGGGCACCGAACCGGACGCGGCGTCCGCGGGCACGGCGGCGGGCACGGCGGCCGCGGCGTCGGGTGCCGGCTCGGGAGTGGTGGGCGGGTTACTTGACAAAGGTCAGCTCCCTCTTGTTTCCGAAGATGCCCTGGGGGCGGAAGATGACGATGAGCATGAGGGCGATGCCCACCAGGATGAATCGGAGGATGCCTGCCTGGATCGGAGTCATCGGCAGGATGCCCTCACTGGCGAGAGCGGGCAGGACGTTGTCGAGGAACGCCATGATCACCCAGAAGATCACCGAGCCGACCGCCGGGCCGAAGACGGTGGCCGCGCCGCCGAGGAGCAGGATCGTCCACAGGAAGAACGTGATCGACGTCGTATAGGTCGCGGGGATCACGGCCGACGGGAGCGCGAACACCACGCCGCCCAGGGCGCCGAAGATGCCGCCGATGACGAGCGCCTGCATCTTGTAGGCGAAGACGTTCTTGCCGAGCGAGCGGACCGCGTCCTCGTCCTCGCGAATGCCCTTCAGCACGCGGCCCCAGGGGCTGCGCATGAGCGCCCACACCAGGTACACGGCGATCGCCAGCAGGAACAGTCCGAAGACCCGCACCCACAGCTCGTTCGCCGTCCAGGTCCACGGGCCGAAGCCGTACGTGCCCTCGGGGAACGGGTTCGCCGCGCGGAAGCCCGCGTGATAGCCGCCGAGCCCGTCAGCGGAGTTGGTGAACTCGTCGAAGACCGTCGTAGTGAACAGCAGGCGCACGATCTCGGCCGCCGCGATCGTCACGATGGCGAGGTAGTCGGCGCGCAGTCGCAGCGTCGGGATACCGAGGATGAACGCGAAGATCGTCGCGCCCACCATTCCGATCAGGATGCCGACCCACCAGGGCAGGCCGAAGGTCAGGATCGAGATGGCGTACGAGTACGCGCCGATCGCCATGAAGCCCGCCATACCGAAGTTGAGCAGGCCCGCGTAGCCGAAGTGCACGGCGAGGCCGGTGGCCGCCAGCGCGTAGGCGATCGTCGTCGGCTGAAGGATCCAGCTCGCGGTGTTGTTGAGTATCTGTCCCCAATCCATCTCGCGGCCCCTATCCCACTCGTTCCTTGCGACCCAGGATTCCCTGTGGTCTGACCAGCAGCACGATGATGAGCACGGCGAGCGCGCCCACGTACTTGAGGTCGGGTGGCAGCCAGAGCGTCGAGACCTCCACGAGGAGACCGACGATGATCGAGCCGATGAGGGCGCCGAACGCCGTGCCGAGGCCGCCGAGTGTCACCGCGGCGAAGATGAGCAGCAGGATCTGCACGCCCATGTCCCACCTCACACCGGGGCGGAAGTACGCCCACAGGATGCCGGCGAGGGCCGCCAGCGCCGCCGACATCATCCACACGATGCGGATGACGCCGTCCACGTCGATGCCCGATGCCGCGGCGAGACCCGGATTGTCGGAGATGGCCCGCGTCGCCTTGCCGACGCGCGTGCGCACCAGCCACAGCGCGACGGCGATGATCACGACGATGCTGATGCCCATCGAGACCATGTCGATGATCGACAGGCTGATCGGCCCGATGATGCGGATCTTGGTCGCACCGGCTCCCGGCAGCTGGTAGCTCGTACCGCCGATGAAGAACTGGAAGGTGTACCGCAGCGCGAGCGACAGGCCGATGCTGACGATCATGAGCTGGACGAGCCCGAGCCCCTTGCGTCTCAAGGGTTTCCAGAGGCCCGCGTCGAGAGCCCACCCGAAAGCCGCTCCGAACAGGATGGTGAGCGGGATCACGATCCACATCGGCCACATCAGGAACGTGCCGAAGACGAGCGCGATGATCGCGCCGAACGTCACCATCTCGGCGTGGGCGAAGTTGGTCAGGCCCGTGGTGCCGAAGATCAGCGAGACGCCGATCGAGGCCAGTGCGAGCAGCAGGCCGAAGTTCAGGCCGTTGATGATGAGCGCCACGACGCGGTCGAACGCCGTCGCCGTGACGCGCTCGCCCTCGCCGAGGAACAGGTTGAGGATCTTGCTGTTCGTGAGACCGAACGAGACCTCGAAGGAGCCCGTGGTGCCCTCGATGGGCTGGATGCCCTCGGGCAGCTGCTCGGGGTCGACGATGACCCCCTCCGGAAGCGTGTCCTCGTCGATGGTGAGGACGTACTCCTCCTTCTCGGGGACGTACAGCCGCCAGCGTCCTTCGGCGTTGGTGACGGTCTCGGCCTCGAAGCCGTTGCCCTCGATGGACATCGTGACGCCCTCGACGGGCTCGCCCTCGTTCTCGACGATGCCGCCGAAGTAGAAGTCGGTCTGCTCCTGGTCCCCACCGGGGGTGTCGGGGGCGTCCGCGTGCGCACCCGTGGGTGCGGACAGGAACACCATTCCCGCGGCCAAGAGCACACCGAAGATCACAAGGATCCAGCGGCGGCTGCTGATCGTGGTCACAGTCGTAGGACCCACAGAACCTCCAGTTCGGCACACCACGCGGACACCGAAGCTCGGGTCGCATCGGCCGTGATGACGACGCTACGACTGTAATGTGTCGTCACTGTTTCGCCCAAGGTCCCTTGTGGATAAGTGATCCGATCGCAACCGGACAACGTTCACCGGCTCGCGCGCGCCCGCGCGTGCCGTTATCCCGGGAACAAACGGCGCCCGCCGACGCTTAGAATCGAGTACGGAGCGTCACGAGCGCACCGGCCGCCGCCGTCCACCCCCGAGAGCACGCGCGCGCCCGCGCGAGGAGACCCCCATGGAGCACAACGACCCCTTCGGCTTCGTCGGACTGACCTACGACGATGTGCTGCTGCTGCCCGGCCACACCGACGTGATCCCCAGCGAAGCCGACACCTCGTCCCGAGTGACGCGGCGCATCACCGTCGCGACCCCGCTCATCTCGAGCGCGATGGACACGGTGACGGAGTCGCGCATGGCGATCGCGATCGCCCGCGAGGGGGGCCTCGGGATCATCCACCGCAACCTCTCGATCCAGGATCAGGCCTCGATGGTCGACCGCGTCAAGCGGAGCGAGTCGGGCATGATCACCGACCCGATCACGACCACCCCCGACGCGACGATCGAAGAGGTCGACTCGCTCTGCGCGCAGTACCGCATCTCGGGCCTTCCGGTCGTCGACGACGAGCACCACCTGGTCGGCATCGTCACCAACCGCGACATGCGCTTCGTCTCGGGGTTCGAGCGCCAGACGACCAAGGTGCGCGACGTCATGACGACCGACGGCCTCGTCACCGGCCGCGTCGGAATCAGCGCAGGCGAGGTCATCGCGCTCTTCGCGCAGCACCGCGTCGAGAAGCTCCCGCTCATCGATGAGCAGGGCAAGCTCGCCGGCCTCATCACCATCAAGGACTTCGACAAGAGCGAGAAGTACCCGCTCGCCACCAAGGACGAGCAGGGCCGCCTCCGCGTCGGCGCCGCCATCGGCTTCTTCGGCGACGCGTGGCAGCGCGCCGAGGCGCTGCGCGACGCGGGCGTCGACGTCCTGGTCGTCGACACCGCCAACGGCCAGTCCGCCGGCGTCATCGACATCGTCCGCCGCCTCAAGGCCGACACGAGCTTCGACCACATCGACATCATCGGCGGCAACGTCGCGACCCGCGAGGGCGCGCAGGCGCTCATCGACGCGGGCGTCGACGCCGTCAAGGTCGGCGTCGGACCGGGCTCCATCTGCACCACCCGCGTGGTCGCCGGCGTCGGCGTGCCGCAGGTCACGGCGGTGTACGAGGCGTACCTCGCCGCCCGCGAGGCCGGCATCCCGGTGATCGCCGACGGCGGCCTGCAGTACTCGGGCGACATCGCCAAGGCACTCGTGGCCGGCGCCGACACGGTCATGCTCGGCTCGCTCCTCGCCGGCACCGACGAGTCGCCGGGCGAGATCGTCTTCCAGGGCGGCAAGCAGTTCAAGCAGTACCGCGGCATGGGTTCGCTGGGCGCGCTGCAGACGCGCGGCAAGAAGACGTCGTACTCGAAGGACCGCTACTTCCAGGCCGACGTCCCCACCGACGACAAGCTGATCCCCGAGGGCATCGAGGGCCAGGTCGCGTACCGCGGACCCGTCTCGGCCGTCGCGTACCAGCTCGTCGGCGGCCTCCGTCAGTCGATGTTCTACGTCGGCGCCCGCACGATCGACGAGCTCAAGGCCAAGGGCAAGTTCGTCCGCATCACCGCCGCCGGCCTCAAGGAATCGCACCCCCACGACGTGCAGATCGTCGTCGAGGCCCCCAACTACAAGAAGTAGCCCCTTCGGGAGACGGATGCTGCGGCCCCCGCGCACTGCGCAGGGCCGCAGCATCCGTTTTCTCTGCCCTTCTGCACGTCTGCCCTTCTGCACCTCCGCACCTCCGCACTTCCGCACTTCCGCACCTCCGCACTTCCGCACTTCCGCACTGCCGCACTTCTGTACCCTGCGCGAACCCGTTCACAGACTTCGCAGATTCGCGTGATCTTCGCGGGGTGGGCGGGATCGCCTGCGAGATCCGCGCGATTCTGCGACGTCTGTGAACGGATGCTGCGTCCTCCACAGGACCGGTGAGGAGCAGGCTTTCCCCCATCGAGCGAGAACGGGGCGCTCGCATCCCAGGGGGTGGTCAGACTTGCGGCGTGGGAGTGATCCGGAAGACGACAGAGCAGCTCGGGACCTGGCTCTCGGCGCAGGGGGGTATTGCACACCGCGACGATGCGCTGCGCGCGGGGTTCGTCATCGCGGTCATCCGTGCATTCGTCCGTGAGGGCCACGCCGACCTCATCCGTCGAGTGTGGCTGTGCACACCGCAGGCACCAACCGAGCTGCGCACCGCCGCCCGCGCAGGTGGCCGGGTGTCGTGCATCTCGCTCGCGCGGCGCCGGAAATGGTGGATGCCGGAGGGCATCGGGTCGGAGCTGCACCTCCACATGCTCCCCGGCTCGGGTCCGACGCGGCTCGATGAGACGTGGTCCGGCGTCACGCACTGGACCAAACCGGTGGTGCCCGCTGCACGCTCACTGCTGGGGACGGTGGAAGATGCGCTCCTTCACATCGCGCTGTGCGTCGACCGCGACGCCGCGCTCGTGCTGTGGGAATCCGCCGCCCGCGTCGAGAAGCTCGCGCCCGAGACCCTGCGCGCCATCGAGTGGCGGTCGGGCGTGGCGCGCCACCTCGCGGACGCGGTCACGGGGCTCTCCGACTCGGGACTGGAGACCCTCGTGGTGATTCCGCTCCGGCGTCTGGGCCTTCGTGTCCGGCAGCAGGTGGTGCTCGCCGGGCGCCCTGTCGACCTGCTCGTCGGCGATCGCTTGGTCGTCCAGATCGACGGGTACGAGTTCCACTCCTCGAGCGCGCAGCGCACCAGCGACATCGCTCACGACGCCGAGCTCAGGCTGCGCGGCTACACCGTCCTCCGCGTCAGCTACTCGCAGGTCGTCCATGACTGGGTGAGCGTGGAGCGCACGATCCGGCGCGCCGTCGCTGCCGGCCTTCACCGCGCCGCGTGAGAAAGGCGACCCCTCGGGGCCGGGGGGATGCGCCTACACAGGCTTCGCAGAATCGTGCCGGGTTCGCAGCATCCGTCCACAATGCTGCGAGGTTCGTGCGACTCTGCGAAGTCTGTGAGTGGGTGGTGGGCCGGCGAGGCGTGCGCGAGCTTGCGAAGTCTCTGAACCGGGTCAGGGGAGGCGGAACGGGAGAGCCGACCGCGCGGACGGGTCGGTCGCCAGGTCCGCGAGGACCGAGCCCACCGCCGGAGTGAACTTGAAGCCGTGGCCGGAGAAGCCGGCGCCGACGACGATGCGGCCGCGGCGGTCCAGGATGAAGTCCTGCGAATCCGTCGAGGTGTAGGTGCAGCTGATCGGCGCGGCAGAGTCGGCGTCGAGTCCGGGGAACCACTCGGCCACGTAGTCGCGCAGCTGCGCGGCCTGCGCCGGCACCGGGCGGAACGTGCGGGCGTCCGGGTCGACGACCGGGCCGATGAGGTGGAACCCCACCTTGACCCCCTCGCCCGGCGTCGGCATTCCGTAGACGTTCGCGGGGTACCGGTCGGGCGGCAGCAGGTGGTTGAACGACGGCCACGTCGCATCGGTGGCGATCGGGGCGAAATGCGCCGGGCTCTCTTCGGTCACGGTGAGCCGGGGGAGGGGGAATGACGGGGGAAGGATGCTGCGGGTCCAGGCGCCCGACGTGACCACGACGGTCTCGGCGACGAGATGGTGGCGCTCTCCGCCGGCCTCGACCGTGAGCGCGACGCCGTCGCCCCGCTCGTCGAGCGAGACCACGCGGTGCCCGAAGCGGACATCGGCGTCGTGGCTGCGCGCACCGCGCTCGAGCGCCTCGAGGACGGCGGAGGCGCGCACGACCCCCGCGTCGGGC
>DATEOM010000070.1:0-2348 GCA_035274105.1 Microbacterium sp. | reverse complement strand
CCTGATCCGGCTCGGCCGTCGCGGGGAGGCGGCGTCGTGGCTGCGCGACACGGCCGATGTCGACGACCGCCTCGTGCGGCTCGACTCGTTGCGGGGCGAGCTCGCCGAGGCCGGTGACGTGGAGGTGCTCCCGTTCCTGGAGGGCTTCGTCGCGGTGGCCCTGATCCGGCTCGGCCGTCGCGCGGAGGCGGCGTCGTGGCTGCGTGCCACCGCCGACTCCTCGTCGTCGGGCGCCCGCTCCTTCCGGGCATGGGTGCGGGCCGAGGCACTCACGCCGGCCGAGCCGGACGTCGCCCTGGCCGCCAACCGCGACTACGGCACGCTCGTCGCGCGGATGCGCTGGAGTGCCCGCACCGGCGTGCTCACCGCGGCCCGCTCCAAGATCGTCGAGGAGAAGCTCACCGCGGAGCACGCGATCCTGGCCCGCGAGGTGATGCACGACCCGCTGACCGGGCTGGAGAACCGGCGCGCCTTCGACCACTGGCTGGTCTCGGCGCCGACGCAGTCCCGCCCCACCGCGCTCCTCCTGATCGACCTCGACACGTTCAAGGCCGTCAACGACCGGCACGGACACGCGGTCGGCGACGACGTGCTGCGCCGGGTGGCCCAGATCCTCGCCCAGCACGTCCGCCAGGGCGACCACGCCCTGCGTCTCGGCGGCGACGAGTTCGCGGTGATCCTCAACGGCAGCCCCGGTGGCGACGAGACCAAGCTGCGCCGGGTGGCCTTCGCGCGCAGCCGCGCGGTCCGCGCCGCGGTCGCACACCGCGAATGGGACGACCTCGCGCCCGGGCTGTCGCCGACGATCAGCATCGGCGTGACCTGCGGGATGCTCGGTCCCCGGCGCAAGGAGACCGCCGAGGAGCTCTATCGCCGCGCCGACCGCGACCTCTACATCGCCAAGTCGCGCCGGTCCGTCCCCGACTCCCCCTAGAGACACGCCCTAACTCGGTCGCGGTCACGCACCCGCGGTGGGACCATCTGGGTTCGTGACCTGGCGAGACCGGCTCCGCGGCATGCGGATCGACCTGACGCCGCTGCGCACGCGCCGCGACTTCCGGCTGCTGTTCCTCGCCGGCACCGTGTTCTACCTCGGCGCGATGGTCAGCTACGTCGCCATCCCGTTCCAGGTCTACGCACTCACCGGCTCCAACCTCGCGGTCGGGCTGATCGGGCTCGTGGAGCTGGTGCCGCTCGTGGTCTTCGGCCTGTACGGCGGCGCGCTGGCCGACCACGTGGACCGGCGCCGCCTCCTGATCGCCACCGGGGTCGCCCAGGCCCTGTTCACCGCCGTGCTCGCCGTCAACGCGTTCGCCGACCGCCCGCAGGTGTGGGTGCTGTTCGTGGTGTCGGCGTTCCTGTCGGCCGCGTCCGCACTCCAGCGGCCGTCCCGCGAGGCACTGATGCCGCGCACGGTCGCCCACGGCGAGCTGGTCGCCGCCAACGCGCTGATCGGCCTCGGCATGCAGATCGGGGTGCTGGTGGGTCCGGCCATCGGTGGCCTGCTGATCGCCTTCGTCGGCATCGGCTGGTGCTTCGTGGTCGACATCACCGGCCTCGTGGTCGCGACGGGGCTGTACGTCGCGATGCGCTCCTATCCCCACCGTGCGGAGACCACGCCGCCGAGCCTGGCCGGCATCGGTGAGGGTGTCCGCTACGCGCTGGCGCGCCGCGACCTGCTCGGCACCTACCTCGTGGACATCGCCGCGATGCTGCTCGCGATGCCGGTGGTGCTGTTCCCGGCGCTGGTGCAGGACGTGTTCCACCGGCCGCAGCTGCTCGGGCTCCTCTACTCGGCCGAGACGGTGGGCGCACTCGTGGCCACCGGACTGAGCGGCTGGACGGCACGGGTGCAACGCCACGGGCGGGCGATCGTGGTCGCGGCAGCGGCGTACGGCGCCTGCATCGCGGTCGCCGGCCTGATGCCGAGCGTGACGCTCGTCGCCCTGTTCATCGCACTGTCGGGCGCGGCCGACATGGTCTCCGGCATCTTCCGCAGCACGATCTGGAGCCAGACCATCCCCGAGAACATGCGCGGCCGCCTGGCCGGGATCGAGATGCTCTCCTACTCGGTCGGGCCGCTCGGCGGGCAGGTCCGCGCCGGACTGGTCGCCGACGTGTGGTCGGTGCGGGCGTCGATCGTGAGCGGCGGCGTCGCCTGTGTCGCCGGCGTGGCGATCACGGCCGGGATGCTCCGCGACTTCTGGTCCTACGACGCGCGCACCGACGAGCACGCCGTCGCCGAACGGGCGATCCGTGCCGCCAGCGAGGGTCTCTAGCCACCGAGCCCGGGCGGCTCAGCGACGCGCCGCCGCGAGTCGGCCCTTGAGCAGCGCTTTCGTGGGGTG
>DATEOM010000069.1:0-8148 GCA_035274105.1 Microbacterium sp. | reverse complement strand
CGGGTCGCACCCGGGGGCGCAGCATCCGTCCTCACGCCCCACGCAAGAAGGCCGCGTGCCCCGGAGGGGACGCGGCCTTCTCGACGGGATGCGTCAGGAGAGCAGCTTGGCCTTCGCGGCCGCGAACTCCTCGTCCGACAGGATGCCCTGAGCGTGCAGCTGCGCGAGCTGCGTGATCTTGGCCATCAGGTCGTCCTGAGCGGGAGCAGCCGCCGGCGCGGGCGCCTGAGCCGCCTGGGCGTTGGCGACGGCCTGGGCCGCCGCCTGGTCCATGGCCGCCTGCTGAGCCTGAGCCTCATAGGCCTGCTGCTGCGACTGGTCGTAGTACTTCTGCTGCTGGTGACGCGCGACGCTGCCCGAGACGGCCGTCGCCGTGCCGGCGACGACAGCGGTGCGGGCGGCCATGCCGATCAGGCCGGGACGGCCCATTCTTCCGAGTGGCATGTGTCTTTCCTCCTTCAGTCCGCGTTCTCGGCGAGGAACGCGTTGACGATCGGTGCCGGGATGCCTTCGCGAGCGATGACGGCCCCGCCGGCGTCGTAGAGCGCCGCGGCGAACGACTTCGCCCACAGCAGCTCGACCACGAGGATCGCGGCCGACGAGCCGGGCTCGAGGTTCTCGGCGAGGTACAGGATGTCGTCCTGGCCCGCGAGACCCGCGAGGTCGAGCGCGGGAGCGCCGTCGTCGATCGTGTCGGAGAGCTCGAGCACCTCGATCTCGCCCTCGGGCGAGCGGCGGGCGAACACGAGGTCGAGCACGTTGACCGTGCCGGCGGCGACGAGGTCGTCGATCGCCTGGAGCACTGCCGGACCCGGGCGGTCGCCCTCGAAGCCGATCGCGTAGAACTCGATCGGGCCGTAGTCGAAGGTCGTCATGTCTTCTCCTCTTCCGGTGCCGGCTTAGGCTGCCAGCGCCTTGGCCTTGAGGGCGTCGAACTCGGCTTGCGAGATCGCGCCCGAGTCGAGCAGCGACTTGGCCTTGGCGATGTCGTCAGCTGCGCTCGAGCCGCCGGTGCCCGCCGTCTGGCGGATGTAGGCGTCCTGCGCGGCGCGCAGCTCCTGCGCCTGTGCGATCGAGCGCTTCTGCATACCGCTGCCACGGGCGATCAGGTAGACCAATGCCGTGAGGAACGGCACGAAGATCAGGAAGAGGATCCAGACCGCCTTCCACCAGCCGTTGAGCTCGTGGTCGCGGAACAGGTCGCCGATGATCGAGAAGATCACCATCAGGTACGCGACGAAGACGAAGATCCAGAAGAACCACAGGATGAAGTCCCAGAAGCCGCCACCCATGTCACACCAGCTTTCTCGACGGGACGAGCCGTCGGAATCGAATTGTCGAAGGGATCGGCACTGTCGTGGCCTTCCCCTGCGAGAACCGTACTACCTAATCGCGACCGAGAACCACGTGAAATACGTGACGCGTCGGAGTGTTCCTCGGGCGTTCAGAGGCCCCATTATTAGGGCATGACCGACCCCGCCGAACCCGTCGTCTCCTCCGTCTCCGCCGATGAGGTGGTCGCGGTGGCGCAGGAGCGTCCCCGCCGCTTCTCCAAGGTGCTGGCGGGGCTCGATCATCCGCTCGCGACGGGTTTCCTCGTCACCATCGGCGTGCTCGGCGCGATCGTGCTCGGCACGGCCATCGGGTCGATCTCGACGATCCTCGTCTACATCATCCTCGGCATGTTCCTCGCGATCGGCCTCGACCCGATCGTGCGCATGCTCGAGCGCCACAAGGTCAAGCGCGGCGCCGGCATCGCGATCGTCTTCGGCGGCTTCGCGCTCATCGCCGTGGCGTTCTTCGTCTTCGTCCTGCCGCCGGTCATCGCCCAGATCGTGCAGCTGGTGCAGGCGATCCCCGAGGCCGTCGAGAACATCCCGGATTCCGAGTGGTTCGCTCGCCTCGCCCCCGACGCGCAGACCGCGGTGCTCGGCGCCCTCGAACAGATCGCCGAGTGGATCTCGGCACCGTCGACCCTGGCGGCCCTCGGCGGCGGCGTGCTGGCGGTCGGCGTCGGGTTCGTCGCGGCGATCTCGGCGAGCTTCGTCGTCATCGCGCTGACGCTGTACTTCCTCGCGTCGCTCACGGCCGCGAAGCGCGCCTTCTACGACCTCGCACCGGCGCACAGCCGCGTTCGCCTCGCCGACCTCACCGAGCGCATCACCGACTCCGTCGGCAGCGCCCTGATCGGCTCGGTCATCCTGTCGTCGATCAACGCGGCCGTGGTCTTCGTCCTGCACATCGTGATCGGTCTGCCGTTCCCCGCGCTCATGGCGGTGATCGCGTTCGTCGTGACGCTCATCCCGCTGTTCGGGTCGGTGATCTTCTGGATCTTCGCGTCGATCATCGCCCTGTTCTCGAGCCCCGAGCAGGCGCTCATCTTCTTCATCGCGTACCTCGTCTACATCCAGATCGAGTCGTACGTCGTGAGCCCCCGCGTCATGAACAAGGCGATCGAGATCCCCGCGGCCCTGGTGCTCATCGGCGCCCTCGCCGGCGGCGCACTCGCCGGCATCGTCGGCGTGCTGGTCGCCCTCCCCGTGATGGCGTCGATCCTGCTGATCATCCGCGAGGTCGTGGTGCCCCGCCAGAACCTCAAGGTCTAGCCCGCTCACCTTCCTCTGGGCGCTCCCGGCCCCCGTCGAGACAGGGCATTCTCGCCGAAACCGAGGGCGACGTCCTCGGTCTCGGGCGAGAACCCTCGGTTCGACGAGCGCGCCCCGGGGGCACAGCATCCGTCCGTCCCCGCACCCATTCGCGCCGAGCCAGGGGTCTCTCGCCGAGACCTATGGCTTCGCCCCCGGTTTCGGGGGCTTCGCCTTGGCTCGTGGAGCGAACGACCTCGGGTTCGCCGCGAGGGTGCGCAGCATGAGCGACTGCCGCGGGTGCACCGGCACCAAGCCGGTCGCTCGCAGCTTCTGATCGAGTGGCTCGAACCGCAGCGTGTCACCCCAGTCCCATCGCGCGAAGCCTCCCTCGTGGCGTCGCAATCGGTCTTCGCGCTTCTTCTCCCGGATGAAGTGGGCCTTCATCGCCTCGGGGTCGTCGGCGTCGTACTTTCCGTAGCCGTCGGACTCGCCGACGACGCGCAGACGACGCCAGTAGAAGTCCGACCGGTCCGTCTCGCCCTCGTAGGTGAACTCCTGCTGAAGCACCGGCGTCTCGTATCCGAGCCACTCGATGACCGCCCGGCTCACCGCCTCGCCTACCGATTCCGAGATCGGAGTCGCACGCGCTTGCACCCAGTCGAGCTGGCGCACGCCGCGCCGGTCGACCTGCGCGCGGCCGCGCTCGCTGACATCGATGGTCTCGCCACGAGCCGAGAGGATGCGGGCGGCCGCATCGACCACCGCCAGCGCGTAGGCGGGCGGGAGCACGCGGGCAAGGTCGACGGCGGTGTCCGCGAGGGCGGTCACGGTGACGCCCGTGGCGTCTGCCTGGCCTCGCTCGTCTCGGTGGCCGTGCACGACCACATCGCCCTCGGACCAGGACCGGCCGTCCGTACTCAGCACGTGGATGTGCGTCGGCTCACCGAAGATCGGCAGCCCTTGCAGCACGGCCGCCGACTCGAGACAGAAGACCGGCGAGGTCCAGGTGCGCGCGACCGCGAGCACCCGAAGGCGATAGCGTTCCCACGGCTGGAGGGCGTCCCACCTCTCCTTCCGCACGTACACACCCGGCCGGATCCGATGAAGCCGGCCATCGCGATCCAGACGGGCGACATCGAACGGCTGCTCGCGGCTGACGAGGAGGGCTGCACCGGGGCTCACTGTCATCGCGCCAGACTGCCGAGGCGGTCGCCGCGACGGGGCCGCTCGGATGGTAGATGTGGATTACTCGCCCGTTCGCGTCGCCGCAGGCCCCTGTGGGGGAGGGCGTGGTGCCCCGCTCCTCCGTTGAGACAAGGGCTCTCCGTCCAGACGGAGGGTGACGTCCCCGGTCTCGACGGGAACGCGATGTCTCGGCGAGCGGCGGTGGTGCGAGGCGGCGGCGCGCCCGGGGAGCCCCGAGGCGCCGACGGCGCGGCAACGGGAGCATGCCGTCGCGCGCGCGGGTACGCGGCATCCGTCCTCCCGAACTCCCGGTGTCGAGCCAGGGGCTTCTCGCCGAGACCGGGGGCGACGTCCTGGGTCTCGACGGGAACGCCATGTCTCGGCGAGCGGCGGTGGTGCGGGGAGGGGTCGGCAGGGCGCTGACACCAGCCCCCGTCGCCGAGACTGAGGCTTTCCGCCAGACCGAGGGTGACGTCCCCGGTCTCGGGGGAAGCGCCATGTCTCGGCAGGTGAGCGCGCCGCATCCGTGCTGTGGCGGGGCAGAAGTCGGGGAGGGACGGATGCTGCGGGCCGCAGCATCCGTCCCCGCAAACGTCAGTTGAGGGCCGACGTCAGGCGCATCAGGCCGTCGAGGAACGTGGCCTTGGCGGGCTCGCGCTTCCACTCCTCGAGGGTGAGCTCGCGGCCGGCGTCGCGATAGGCCTGCTCGACCTCGCGCATGCCGGCGACGAAGGACTCGCCGCGCACCATGAGCGAGACCTCGCTGTTGAGGCTGAAGGAGCGGATGTCCATGTTGCTCGAGCCGATCACGGCGATGTCGTCGTCGATCGAGAAGTGCTTCGAGTGCAGGATGTACGGCGCGGGGTAGAGGAAGATCCGCACGCCCGCCTCGAGCAGCACCTGGTAGTACGACCGCTGCGCGTGCCACACCATGAACTGGTCGCCGATCTCCGACACGAACAGCTGCACCTCGAGGCCGCGCTGGCACGCGCTCGTGATGGCATAGACCATCGCCTCGTCGGGCACGAAGTACGGGCTCGTGAGGATGACCTTCTCGGTCGCGCCGTAGATGAGCGACAGGAAGAGGCGCAGGTTGTTCTCGGTGTCGTAGCCCGGTCCGCTCGGAACGACCTGGCACTGCAGCGCGTCGGGCGAGGTCGACACCTCGAGCCGCGACGGCGGCACCTGCGCGGTGGCAGACAGGTCTTCGCCGGTCTCGATGAGCCAGTCCGATAGGAAGACGGTGTTGACGGATGCCACGACCGGCCCGGTCAGCCGCGTCATGAGCTCCTGCCACTTCAGGCCGCGCTTGATGTTCTTCGGCGACTCGTAGTCGCGGGCGATCAGGTTCTGCGAGCCCATGAACGCGACGCGGCCGTCGACCACGACGATCTTGCGGTGGTTGCGCAGGTCGGGGCGCTGGTACTTGCCCTTGAAGGGCTCGACCGGGAGCATCCACGCCCATGTCACGCCGATGCGGTCGAGCTCGGCGATCATCTTCTTGCTGTCGGGCACCTTCTTGGTCGCGACGTAGTCGGCCAGGAGGCGAACGGTCACGCCGCGGGCGACGGCGCGCTCCATCGCGGCGAAGAACCCGCGGGTGGAGTCGTCCCAGCCGACGATGAAGAACTCGATGTGTACGAAGTCCGTCGCGGTGTCGAGCTCGGCCGCCATCGCGTCGAGCGACTCCTGATAGTGGGGGAGCAGCGTCGCCTCATTGCCGCCCGACGCGGGAAGCGCCGTCAGGTTCTGGTTCTGCTGCACCACGCGCTGGAACCACCGCGGCCACGCGGCATCCGTCTCGCCCAGGCCGTTCGCCGTCACCCTGCCGCGGATGATCTCGTCGATGCGCGCCTGCTCGTCGCGTCTCTTCGCCGGCAGGCGGAAGTTGCCGATCACGAGGTAGAGCACCACACCGACGCCCGGAAGGACGACGATGAGCAGGATCCACGCCATCGCCGCCGTGGGCTTGCGCCCGCGGGGGATGACGATGAGTGCGGTGATGACGATCGCGGCGTGCACGACCGCGGCGAGCGACCAGGTCAGGTTGGCGAGAAAACCGGAGTCCACGGGGTAAGTGTGGCATCGCCGACGGCCGTGACGCGTCGTTCACACCGCGTGATCTCGCGGCGCGTCGCAGGCGTCCGGGGCGGGTTCGAGCCGACGCGTGTTGTCGGGCGGATGCTGCGTGCCCGGCGTTTCGTGTCGGATCAGCGCGCCCCACGGCCTGGGTGGGCCGGTGTGAATGGTCGGCCTCGCTAGATTCGGCACATGACGACGACCGCGCCCTCACCGCGCCCCCGGTGGCTGCTGCCCACCTTCGCCGGGTACCGTCGCGAGTGGCTCGCGCCCGACATCGTCGGCGGACTCTCGGCGGGGGCCGTCGTCGTGCCGCAGGCGATGGCGTACGCGACGATCGCGAACCTCCCCGTGCAGGTCGGCCTCTACACCTGCATCGTGCCGATGCTCGTCTACGCGCTCCTCGGCGGCAGCCGCGCGATGAGCGTCTCGACCACCTCGACCATCGCGACGCTCACCGCGACCACGCTGGTCTCGGCCGGCGTCGCCGCGAGCGCCGACAGCGCCGACGACGCCCTCGGCTCGCTCATGATGCTGACGCTCCTCGTCGGCGCGATCCTGCTGCTGTGCCGGCTGTTCACGCTCGGCTCTCTCGTCGAGAACATCAGCGGCGCGACGCTGCTCGGCATGAAGATCGGCGTCGGCGCGACGGTCGCGGTCGGGCAGTTGCCCAAGCTCCTCGGCGAGACGTACAACTTCTCGGGGCACGGCTTCCTCCGTTCGCTCGCCGCCGTCGGCGAGGCGTTCGGCAGCGTCAACTGGCCGACGGTGGCGCTGTCGGCGGGGTCGATCGCGACGCTGCTGGTGCTCAAGCGCTTCGCGCCGAAGGTGCCCGGGACCCTCATCGTCGTCGGCGGCGGCATCCTGCTCGTGGCGTTCGCCGGCCTGGCCGACGCCGGCGTCGACCTGATCGACCCGGTCCCTTCGGGACTGCCGCTGCCGGGCCTCCCCGACTTCTCGCACCTGCCGGCCCTCGTGCCCGGTGCCCTCGCCATCGCGGTGATGGCGTTCCTGGAGTCTGCGGCGGTGGCGCGCGGCATCCGTCAGTCCACCGAGCCGCAGATCGACAGCAACCAGGAGCTCTTCGCGACAGGTGCCGCCAACGTCGCGGGCGCGTTCTTCACGACGATGCCCGCGGCGGGCGGCTTCTCGCAGAGCGCCGTCAACCAGAGCGCCGGAGCCAAGACGCAGCTGTCGACGCTCGTGACCGTCGCGCTCGCGGTGCTGGTCGCGCTGTTCCTCGGGCCGGTGCTGAGCCTCCTACCCGAGGCGACGCTCGCCGCCATGGTTTTCGTCGCCGTGATCGGCCTCATCGACATCCCCGAGCTCGTGCGCTGGGCGCGCATCAGCCCACGGGACTTCTGGGTCGCGATCGCCGTCGCGCTGATCGGCCTGGTGGCGGGGCTCCTCCCCGCGGTGTTCCTCGGCGTCGTCGTGACGCTCATCATGGTGCTCCACGAGCTCAACATTCCGAAGCTCCAGATCGAGGACCGGCGCGGCGACGCGATCGCGATCCACCTGCTGCGCGCCATGTACACCGCGAACGCGCTCGAGAACGAGCAGGCGATCCTGCGGCTCGCGGCCGACGAGAAGGCCACCGCCGTCGTGCTCGACCTCGAGCGCCAGGACCTCATCACGATCACGGTGCTCGACACGCTCGCCGACCTCGACCGCGAACTCGGCCGGCTCGGAGTGGCGCTGCACGTGGCGGCGCTGCCCGAGTCCGCAGCATCCGTCGCCCGCAAGACGCCCTGGTATCAGGAGCTCGAGGCCGCGGGCCGCGTGCACGCCTCCGTCCGGGAGGGGCTGGCCGCGGCCGGCGTCTGATCCGATTCGCGCCTCAGGCCCGCCGAGACAGGGGACTCGCGCCGAAACCGGGTGCGCTGTCCCTTGGCTCGGCCGGAGTCCCTTGGTTCGGCGGAAGCGGGGGAGGCGCCGGGGTGGGGTGCGCGCCGGGGCGCAGAAAGCGCGGACGGATGCTGCAGCCCGGGGCCGCAGCATCCGCCTGATCCGCTCGTGGCGGAGCCCGCCGCGTCGCGCCTGTCGGAGACAACGATCGCCCGCCGCCGAGACCGAGGGTCTCCGCCGAGGCCGAGGGCGATGTCCCCGGTCTCGGAGGGGATTCCTTGGCTCGGCGGGAAACCGGGCGCGGAGGGATGGGGTGGACGCTGCAGCGCGGCGCCGCGGCCGGGCCCAGCCCACGTCGGGGATCGGTCGCCTGTCCCCGAGACCGGGGGTTTGCGCCGAGGCCGAGGGCGATGTCCCCGGTCTCGGAGGGGATTCCTTGGCTCGGCGG
>DATEOM010000068.1:0-5345 GCA_035274105.1 Microbacterium sp. | reverse complement strand
GAGGGTTGCGTCCGCCAGAGTGGTGTATCGGTAGCTCGGTGAGCGTGTCGCTGTGAATGGCGACGGTCACCGCGTGATCCTTCGAGGAAACTCCTACATCCCACTCGAAAGGAACCACGACGATGACCGTCGTACCTAGTATCGACCCTGCCCGCTTCCTGGAAGAGCAGCTCTCGCAGGCGTCCCCGGATCTGCTGCGGCAGATGCTGTCCACCTTCATCAACACGCTGCTGTCCGCGGACGCGGACCAGGTCTGCGGCGCCTCTTACGGTGTCGTGTCCGATGACCGGGTGAATCGCCGCAACGGCTACCGGCACCGCGACTTCGACACCCGTGCCGGCACGATCGACGTGGCGATCCCGAAGCTGCGGCAGGGCTCCTACTTCCCGGAATGGCTGCTGGAGCGGCGCCGGCGGGCGGAGGCCGCGTTGACCACGGTGGTCGCGACCAGTTACCTGCTCGGTGTCTCGACGCGGCGGATGGAGGACCTGGTGCAGGCCCTCGGGATCACCGGGCTGTCCAAGTCGCAGGTGTCGGAGATGGCGAAAGACCTCGACGCGCAGGTGGAGCAGTTCCGCACCCGACCGCTGGACGCCGGCCCGTACTCGTTCGTCGCCGCGGACGCGCTCACGATGAAGGTCCGCGAGGGTGGCCGGGTGGTGAAGGTCGCGGTGCTGGTGGCGACCGGGGTGAACGCGGAGGGCTACCGGGAGATCCTGGGCCTGCAGGTCAACAGCGTCGAGGACGGCGCCGGCTGGCTGACGTTCTTCCGCGACCTCGTCGCCCGCGGCCTGACCGGGGTGAAGCTGGTCACCTCCGACGCGCACGCCGGGCTCGTTGCCGCGGCCGGCGCGACTCTCGGCGGATCGTGGCAGCGATGCAGAACTCATTACGCGGCGAACCTGATGAGCCGCGACCCCGAAGAGCTCGTGGCCGTGGGTGAAGACGCTGTTGCAGACCGTGTTCGACCAGCCCGACGCTGACGCGGTCCATGCCCAGTTCGACCGGGTCCTCGATGCCCTCGAGGACAAGCTGCCCCGCTCGTTCGCGCACCTCGAGGCCGCGCGGGAGGAGATCCTCGCGTTCACCGTGTTCCCGAAGGAGGTCTGGAAACAGATCTGGTCGAACAACCCGAACGAGCGCCTCAACCGGGAGATCCGCCGCCGCACCGACGTCGTGGGGATCTTCCCGAACCGCGACGCGATCATCCGCCTGGTCGGCGCGGTCCTCGCCGAGCAGCACGACGAGTGGGCCGAGCAACGCCGCTACCTCGGCCTGGACGCGCTGAGCAGGGCCCGTCGCGTCGGCGAGCCCAACCCCGAACCCGAGGAGGTCCCCGAACCCGACTACCGCGCCCTCACCGCATAACAACAACGCGAAGGATCACCCGCGAACGGATACACCACTCAAAAGGACTTGACCTGCAGTCATCCCGGGCTGGGCCCGCGTAGTGCAGTGCGTGATCCTTCAGAGGCGTCTCACATAGATCGCAACGCCAGCCTCATCCTCGACGTCGAGGCGGTATTCCTCGCCGCGGAACCAAGCGGCTGTGGGGATCGATCCGTCGGACTCCCGGTCGCGGATCTCGATGCCGACAGTGACGCGGCGGTGGCCGCCGGTAACCACCTCGTCGAATCTGGCTTCATACGCATTCGGCGGTTCCATGCAACGAGCGTACGCCGCAGTCGCGGGGCCAGCCTCGAGCGAATGATGCACGGAGATCGCCGTCGTTCGGTGGCGCCGCTCGGTTCCTGAGAGCGTGCACATGTGGGCGCTCTACCGTCAGAAGATGAGCAGGGGATCCCATCAGCCGAACGACCAGGCGCCGGACCAGCGGCGGGCTGCTCGGGACAAGCGATGGGCGGCGGCCGGAGCGGAGGACTGGCACGCGGCGAGACCCGTGCCTCCAACCCGTTTACAGGCGCTCGCGAAGAAACGCCTCCGCTCGCTGAAACCGACCGACATCCCGTCGCGCGCGCCCGGCGATGATCCACAGGCTCCACCCGAGTCTGCTTAGGTATCCGTCGCACGCACAGTGGCCCCTCGGCTTGGATGCGCCGCCGGCTCCGAGCGACACATCGAAAGCCGCCTGCCCGGGCCGTGCGTCGGCTACACCCGGGCGGTGGTCGCTGGGTGGCTGCTAACGTTCGGCAATGACCGTTCGTTGTCGGCGACGATGAGCTGCTCGACCAGGGTCGGTTGTTCCTGAGCGACCGCGCCCCTTCGACCCCAGCAGACCCCGGAGCCGCGGCGTAAGGCCCGGTCTTCTGCGATTCCTGGTGTACGTGAGGGGACTCGAACCCCTGACCCCCTGATGCCGGTTCAATTCTCGTGTTGCGCTAAAGGAGCGGCTCGCGCTTCATCGCCGAGGTCGGCGCGGCGCCCGTATCGAAGAAGCCGCGCCTTCCGCGACGAGCTCCGTCAGCGGTCATGTCCCACATCGCGCCGACGCTCGTCGCGGCGCAGTTCTATGCGTCCACGAACAAGCTCCCTGTAGACGCTCAGATCGCCGAGACGCCCAGGCACTCCATCTGCCGCCGCAACCTCCATCGGGTTCGAGAGGATCACGCCCTCGCCGACCGCGAAGTCGAGAAGCAACTGGATCGCGTCGCGCGAGGAGGCGGCGGCCTCCTCTGATGCGGCCCGCTGAGCAGCCAAGTGATGTTCGATCCGGTCCGCGGTGATCTCGCCGATCGTGAGATCGCCGAACGCCGGCGTGAGCTGCGTTCGAACCAGCCGTTCACACCGCGCGTAGGTAGCCTCGCTCACATCGGAGAGCCACGCGAGGTCGCCGAGCCACACGTAGGCGAGTTCGTCGAAGGGGTCGTCGGGAGTGAGATAACGCCAGGCATCGAGCTCCGACAGCCGGAGTCGCTCCGCGATTCGGAGTTCCAGCCGTGCGCGGGCGTCCGTCGCGGTGTCTGCGGTGGCTGTGACTCGATGGAGTTCTCCATCCCACAGCCGCAGTCGCGCGATGGCGCATGTGCGCCCAGTGCCGACGGAGCGGGTGGTGATCGTGCCGCGTGTGCCGAGTTCGAGCGGCGGTCGCCCTGTTCGCATGTTGCACCTTCCCTGCCTGTCAGGACCCGAGAGCTTCGTCGAGGATGTCAATCGTGATCGGGTCGACTTCGACGGCGCAGACGACGTCGCTCGCGCGCGTGATCTGCTCGTTCGCGTGGCCGAGCAGCCGCGAAACGAGTCTGATTCCGGCGGGGCGCTCGACGAATGTCGCCGTCGCACCTCGATACAGGTGTGTCGTGAAGTCGTCCACATCGACACCCCGGGTGGTGAGAGCCGCAGCGTTGTCGTCGACGAACGTGCGCAGCAGCGGCTCGTAGTTGCTCACAATCATGCGTTGTCAGTTCTCCCTCTTCGCGGCCTTTCATGCGTCGATGCCCGCGAACACCTCATCGAGCGCGTCGGCCGCGATTTCGACAATGAGGTCGGGGCGCTTCGCGTAGTGGCCTTCGGTGATCGCCGCGTCACTGTGCCCGAGCAGATCGCGTGCGACCTCGACGCCGGCCGTGTTCGATACCGCCGCGGCGACGGCCTTGCGGAGGCTGCGGAAGGTGAGGTGCTCGGCGTCGACCCCGATAGCCAAGAGCTCCGGCTTGAACTCGCGGCGGAACATCCGTAGCAGCTCGCCGACTGCGCTGGGGTCGCGCGGACGGCCGCGCTCGGTGGTGAACAGCACGTCGTCGGGATTCCGTTCGGGATCGGGAACGTGGCTGGCGACGAGCTCGCTCAGCACCTTGGCGGCGAACTTCGGAACGCGAACCCAACGCTTCTGCCGCTCCGCCTTGGGCGAGTCCTGGCGGAACAGGCCGCGGGACTTCGTGCGAACCATCGTCCCCCCGACCCAGACGAGCGCCTCCATCGTGAGGCTTCCATCCGGCTGCTCCACCGCCTCGAACCGCACGTCCTGGAACCGGATCGCAATCGGCTCGGCGGTTCTCTCGGAAGTGCCGAGCGTGATGAGGATGTAGTCGGCGAGCAGCTTGTAGTTGGGCCGGCGGCCCACCGGATACCGCGCCCGGTGTCGCTCCGGCCACACGTCGCGGATGAGGTGGAGGACGTACTTGACCTGCACCGCGTCAACTTCGAAGTACACCGTGTTCGGCTCATCCGCTCGCCGGGTCGCACGGATGGGGTTCGCCACGACGACCGCTCCGTACCGTGTCTGCTGGATCGACCCGGCAGCCGAGAAATGTCCCTGCTGGATCGCCCAATCGAACATGAGCGACATCACGTTACGAACCTTGTTCGCGGTCGTCACCGACTTCTCGCGTGCGATGTCCATGAGCAGCCTGTCGGCGCGATCAGCGGTGATGTCGGCGATACGGATGGCTCCGGCGCGCGGGGTGACATGCGCTCGGACCACCGATGCGTAACCATCGACGGTCTGCTCGCGGCGTTGGCGCAGCACTCGCGGGTCGTCGTCGTGATACGCCGTCTTCAGCCACGCCGTCGCCAACTCCGCGACGGTCATGGGCTGCGTGCGTCGTGCCAGGACTCGACCGACGGCAACATCGGCCGCTTCCTGCAATGCGGCCAGCGCCTCGGCTTCGGTCGCTCCGCTGCCGCTCGGACGACGCTCGCGCCCGTTGCCGTCGTGGACGCGTCCTCGCGCTATGACCAGACCGCTCGCTTCAACGGTGTAGGTCACCTTGCCGAGTTCGCCGAGCGCGCGCTTCGGCCGCGCCATCAGTCGGCCGCCCTATGCATCGGAGCCACGATCCGCCCTGCGATGAACGCCTCGATATCCTCATCGCGGTAGCGGACGTTGTGGGCCGAGAGTGCGACGAACGGCAATCCGAGACCTCGGCTGCGCGCGCGCTCCGTGCGCCAGTCAGCGAGCGTCCTAATGGGGATGCCCGTATAGTCGGCAAGCTCCTGGGCAGTCCAGAGGCGAGGGCGGTCGGTGCTCATATCAAACAGGTAGGCGGCACCTCCCGTGGACCCCCAGGAAGACCCGTAGGACGGCCAAGAATCGGCAAGACGGACAGGTTCTCGGACAGCCGCAGCAGCGACCCACCTTATGCTCAGCATCGCACTTCCCTGAGTTTGCAAGGGAATACGATCCTGTGGAACACCCTCCGAATCTCAGAACCTAAAGCCGAGCTGTACTTCGGCGTCTGACGTTCCAGCACGGCAAGCGGGCCCCGGGAGACCGGGGCCCGCTTCTGTGTTCGCTGGGAGAAGGATGCCGCGACCCGAGGCGCGGCCTAGGCTGAACGAGCGCATCCGCGCTCCCACCCACCGAAGGCGAAGACGATGCCCGCCCGCACCAGCACGACGACCCGACGGCGCACCCCGCGCCGGTCGTCGGCGGGGCGCGGGCGTCG
>DATEOM010000067.1:0-3342 GCA_035274105.1 Microbacterium sp. | reverse complement strand
AACTTGTCGAGGTTGGCGCCGACCTGGCGCTCGTCGATCTCGGGGTTCAGGATGACCATGAGCTCGTACTGGTGCGTCACTAACCCACCTCCTTCGGACTAGAACGGCTGTCGGGCATTTCCCGGCAGCAGGAGGGTGTGTTGCACGTCGTCCGACTCGCCGCACAAGGGTGCGCGTGCGGACAACCCTCCTATGGTACCGGATGCGCCAACCTCCGCCGAATCGTGGTCAGCGCAGTCCGGACGTCATCGGGCATCGAGCCCTTCGCTCACGACGGAACCGAGCACCCGGTCGAGGGCGTCGAACGCCGATGCCGCGCTGAACTCGGCCGCCAGTTCACGCGCCCGCGTCCGGAAGGACGCGTCGGTGCGCACGCGTTCGACGGCCCGGGCGACCTGCGCCGCCGTCGGCCGGTTGGTCTTCAGGTTGATCCCTGCGCCCGACCAGCCGACCCGCGCGCAGACCTCGACCTTGTCTTCGGTCTGCCCGGCGACCACGAGCGGAACGCCGTGCCCGAGCGCCTGCTGAGCCCCGCCATAGCCGCCGTTCGTGACGACGACGTCGACGAGGGGCAGCAGCCGGTCGTACGGCAGATACTCGGCGATCCGCACGTTCGCGGGCAGGTCTGCGGGCAGCGCGCCGCGGGGCCGTCCGCCGGTCGACACGACGACGAGAGCATCGGAGTCCGCCAGCCCTTCGATCGTCGGCAGCACCAGCTGACCGAGATCGGAGTTCGCGATGGTTCCCTGCGTCACGTGGACGACCGGCCGCGATCCGTCGAGCTCGCTCCACCATGCGGGCACACCGGCGGTGGACGCCGGCGCCGGCAGCGCGCCGGCGAAGTGGACGTGGGCGGGCAGATCCGATCGCGGGTACTCGAAGCCCGGCACGGTGAACTGCACCAGCGCGTCGGCGCGGGCGGCCCAATCGAGCACGAAGCCGCCGAGGGGCACGCCGACCTCGCGACGGCAGAGCTCATCTGCCTCCCGCTGCACGCTCCCGAAGATGCCGCGCTCGGCGACCGCCGTCAGCACGGCGTTGCGCAGGCGTCCGAACGGGCCAGGGATGGGCGTCGCACCGAGACCGAACGGCGCGGTGTCGCGGCTCTTGCTGCCCAGCGGGAAGATGCCCAGGGCGACGACGGGCGGTCGGTCCTCGCGCGGCAGACGCGACAGCAGCGCAGCGCCGATGAAGAGCGGCTCGGTGAGCACCGCGTCGATGTGACCGGCCGCGAGTTCCGTGCGGACGGCCCTCAGCTGGGCGGCGCCCGGCCGGATGAACAGGTTCGTGATGTCGAAGCGGATCGCCGCCGGGCCCCTGAGGCCGCGTCGATCGGGGAAGGCGCCGTCCGCGTCGTCGAGATCGATGTCGGCCTCGGGGGGCAGCGGCAGGAACTGGGCGCCCGCCGCGCGCACGCGATCGGCGTAGCGGGGACTGGTGAGAAAGCGCACGTCATCGCCACGCGCGATGAGGTGCCGGGCGATCTGGAGCAGCGGCATGACGTGGCCATGGGCAGGAGTGCAGGTGATGAGGTAGCTGGACATGACGAGACTTTCGCTAGGTTCGGATGTACTGTGGGAGTATTCACAACCATGAGAGGCAAGTCAATGCCTGCTGATACATCGAGGTCGCAGAGCGCTCCGCGCGCGTACCGGTCAGAACTGCGTGCGCAGCAGGCCCAGCAGACCCGACGGCGCATCGTCGAGGCATCCGCTCGTCTGTTCGCCTCGCAGGGGTACCAGGCCACGACGCTCTCGGCGATCGCCCGCGAAGCCCGTGTCTCGACCGAGACGGTGAAGACGGCGGCGTCCAAGGCGGAGCTGCTGCTCGCCGCGTTCGAGGTCGTGTTCTCGGGCACCGAGTCCGCCGAGTCCCTCACCGACACCGAGGTCGGAGCGGGCATCATGCCGATGCCCGACGACGCGTTCCTCGACGCGGTGCTGAGGCAGATCGCGATCGCGAACGCCCGCGGTCACGCACTGTGGACGGTCGTTCTCGGCGCCGCGGCATCCGATCCGGTCGTCGACGCCGCGCTGCAGCGGATCCTCGGCAACCGCGCCGCCGACTACCGGGCTCTGGTCGACGAGCTCGTCCGCCGAGGCTACGCCGACGCCGTCGCCGACCCGGAAGCGACGGCCGCCGCACTGTCGTTCCTGCTGTCTCCCGAGGGGTATCAGCAGCTGGTGGTGCAGTCCGGCTGGACGGCCGGGCGGTACACGGCCTGGCTGCGCGAGGCGGTGCTCGCCGAGCTCAGCCGCTCCGGCGCGCCGCGCGAGTAGCCTGACGGCGTGACCGATCCTCACCCCGGCGCTGATCCGCGACTCGGCGCCGCGGATTCGTACCCGTTCGACGCCCGCCCCCTCGCCGAGCCGGTTCCGCGTGCCGCGGCTCGCGCGTTCGCCCACGAGTTGCGCCGTACCGGCCGGTTGCCCGGCACAATGACCGGGTCGAACGCGGTCGTCGTGATCGTGGGGGTCGCGATCGTGGTCGTGTTCGGCTCGGTCTTCGTCACGATGGTGACGAGCATCCTCGGGGCGTTCGTCTCGGTCGCCGCAGGCGACGGCGGTGGCGCCGTCCTCTTCAGCTTTCTGCCGTTCGTGGTCATGGGCATCGTGATGGCCCTCGTGATCGTCGGCCTCCTGCGCGGGCGGCGCTCGCGCGACGAACGCATGTACCGACTCGACCGCTTCGCGCGCGCCAACGCGATGACCTACGAGCCGCAGCTCACGAGCCCGGCGCTTCCGGGGATGATCTTCTCGATCGGCAGCAGCCGCCAGGCGAGCGACCTCGTGCGCGGAGACCGCCCGCGCTTCGTGGAGTTCGCGAACTACCGCTACACGACCGGCTCGGGCAAGAACCGGCAGACCCACCAGTGGGGCTACGTCGCGGTGAAGCTCGACACGCCCCTGCCCCACATCGTGCTCGACGCGACCAGCAACAACGGCCTGTTCGGCTCGAACCTGCCGCTCAGCTTCGACAAGGACCAGCGCCTCAGCCTCGAGGGCGACTTCGACGAATACTTCTCGCTCTACTGCCCCGCCGACTACGAGCGCGACGCGCTCTACCTCTTCACGCCCGACATCATGGCGCGCTTCATCGACAACGCCGCCGCCCTCGACGTCGAGATCGTCGACGACTGGCTCTTCCTCTACGCCAAGCGCGACTTCTCCACGCTCGACCCGCAGACGTGGGCGTGGCTCTTCTCCGTCGTCGGGGCGCTCCTCGACAAGTTCGCGCAGTGGGCGCGGTGGCGCGACGAGCGGCTGGCCGCGGCGGCTGCTTCGATGACGGATGCTGCGCCCCTCGGCTCTGCGACGGCCTCGGTCGGCGCGGGCCCAGGGG
>DATEOM010000066.1:0-8949 GCA_035274105.1 Microbacterium sp. | reverse complement strand
TTGCGGCCGGACGCTCGCACCTCGAGCGGCTCCGCCTCGACGCCGGTGACCGCGTCGGCGCGGGCGTCGATCGATCCCTGCCGGATCGTGATGACCGGCGCGCCCCACGTGACGGCCGAGTCGACGTTGTACGCGCCGCCGTAGACCGAGTGGTGCGCGACCACGCCTTCCGCGTCGCGCGAGACCCCGACGGCGTCGACCGCCACGCCCGAGCGGGTGCGGGCGGCATACCGGCCGGCGACCTCACGGCCCTCCACCGAGTTCGCCACCAGGATCGCGTCGGGCCGTACCAGGTCGGCGGCCTCGGTCAGCGCATCCACCCGCGGCACCGTCAGCCCGTCGCCGGCCGGCGCGACCAACACCTGCGCGGCACCCAGGGCCGCAGCATCCGTCGCCAGCGCCGCGTCGCCGACGATCACCGCGACCGGCGTGCCCACCGAGGCGGCAGCGCCCAGCAGCTCGGCCGCCGTCTTGGCCAGCCCGCCCGACGGCGTGGTGTCGAGAAGGACCAGGATCGAGTCATCCGCAAACGTCATGGCAGCCACCTCACGCGAGCCGGTTCTGAATGAGGAAGTCCGCGAGCTTCTGCCCCGCGTCCCCCTCGTCGACGATCTTGACGCCCGCCTCGCGCGGCGGCTTCTCGCTCAGCGCGATCACGATCGACCGCGACGCGTCGGGGTCGTGCGGGTCGATCTCGAGCTCGGCGAGCGACAGTGTCTCGAACGGCTTCTTCTTCGCCGCCATGATGCCCTTGAAGTTGGGAAAGCGCGCGTCGGGCAGCGCCTCGGTGATCGAGATCACCGCCGGCAGCGCCGCCGTCACCTGCAGCGTCGCGCCGTCGGAAGCGCGCGTTCCCGAGACCTCGGCGTCGCCGATCTCGACCGAGCTGAGGTACGTCGCCGACGGCACGTCGAGGATCTCGGCCACCATCGCCGGCACGATCCCGCCCACCCCGTCGGTCGACAGGTTGCCGCCGATCACCAGGTCGAACCCGGTGCGCTGCAGCGCCGCCGCGAGCACCTCGGCGGTCAGGCCCATGTCGGCTCCGAGCAGCCCCTCGTCGACGACCTGCACGGCCGACGAGGCGCCCATCGCGAGTCCCTTGCGCACCGTCGCGGACGCCGACTCGGGCGTCATCGAGAGGACGACGACCTCGGTCCCCGGCGTCTTGTCGGCGTACGCGAGGGCAACCTCGAGCGCCCGCTCACCGATCTCGTCGAGCACCGTCTCGCTCGCGGCGCGATCGGCGAGGCCGGTCTCCAGCGACAGCTTGCGATCCCCATAGGTATCCGGGACTTCCTTGACCAGGACGACGATCTTCATACGATCTCCTCACGCTGGCACGAGTCTATGGCTCGCGCCGCAATGTACCCAATCCCGCGAAATGAACCGGCGATGACCGGCCCACGAGCCACTGTGTGTATACATAAGGCACCGATTCGGCCATCCGTCGTCCATCGCGACGTCGCCGGACCGATACGGTGGGGGACGAGGAGGTCGTCATGGCAGCACCCAAGCGTCTTGCGGTCGACCCGATCGCCGAGGCCAAGCGCCAGTGGATCGCCCATGGCTGGGAGGATGCGGCCGCGGGCATGACCGCCGTGACGTCGATCATCCGCGCGCAACAGCTCCTCTTCGCACGCATCGACACCGCCCTGAAGCCGTTCGGCCTGTCGTTCGCGCGGTACGAGATGCTGCGCCTGCTCGGCTTCACGAGAGAGGGACGGATGCCGATGGCCAGCGCCATCGCGCGCCTGCAGGTGCACCCGACCAGCGTCACGAACACCGTCGACCGACTCGCCCGCGACGGGCTGGTGTCGCGTGAGCCGCATCCCGGCGACGGACGCGCGGCGATGCTCGTGCTCACCGACACCGGGCGGGAGCTCGTGGAGCGGGCGACCACCGCTCTCAACACCGAGGTCTTCGAGGACCCGGGTCTCACCGACGCCGACACCACCGAGCTCGTGCGCATCATCGCGAGGTTCCGCAAGGACGCCGGCGACTTCACCGAGCCCCGCCCCCAGCCCGACCCCCTCTGAGCCGGGGCTGGCGCCGACCGCCCCCGACACCGGGCATCCGCGCCGAGACCGAGGACGTCGCCCGCGGTTTCGGCGCACGTCCCGTGTTTCGGGGAGCACGTCGGGCGCGCGCACCGGAGACTCACCGGCCCTTGAACTCGGGGGCGCGCTTCTCACGGAACGCGGCCATGCCCTCCTTCTGGTCCGCGGTGTCGAAGAGGCTCGCGAAGACGTGCTTCTCGAGGCGCAGGCCTTCGGTGAGCGAGGTCTCCTGCGCGGCGTCGAGCACGGCCTTGGCGGCGTACAGCGACGGAAGGCTCTTCGCAGCGATGGTCTCTGCCGTCTTCTGCGCCTCGGCGAGCAGATCGGCGCCGGGCACGACGCGCGATACGAGTCCGGACCGCTCGGCTTCCGCAGCATCCATCATCCGTCCCGTGAGGACGAGCTCGGCGGCCTTGTAGTAGCCGACGGCGCGGATGAGGCGCTGCGAACCGCCCATGCCGGGGATGACGCCGAGGTTGATCTCGGGCTGCCCGAACTTCGCCGTGTCGGCCGCGAGGATGATGTCGCACATCATCGCCAGCTCGCACCCGCCGCCGAGCGCGTAGCCCGAGACGGCGGCGATCACCGGCGTGCGCACGGCGGCGAACTGCGTCCAGCCGCCGAAGTGGTCGCCCATCAGCATCTCGAGGCCCGACTTGGACTCCATCTCCTTGATGTCGGCGCCGGCGGCGAACGCGCGCTCCGAGCCCGTCACGACGATCGCGCCGATCCCCTCATCGGCATCGAAGATGGATGCTGCGGCCACGACGTCGCGGCACACCTGCGAGTTCAGCGCGTTCAGCACCTCGGGCCGGTTGAGGGTGATCCACCCGACCCGCCCGCGCGTCTCCACAGTGATCGTTTCGTACGCGATCGTCTGGTGCTCGGTCATGTGGTCCTCGGTCATCTCTGCTCCTTCGGTTGAGTCGCCCTGATCGTAGAGCCTCGGCTCCGCAGTCACCTCGTGTCGGTGTTCCTTCAATGCCGGCGCACAATCTGACTGCGGAACGGCGAACACACTCGCTCCGCAGTCGCTTTGTGTCGTGGTTCAGGAGGCGCGGTCGCACAAGCTGACTGCGGAACAGGGTGGCGCCGCGCGCACGAACGCTTCAGTCGGAGAACTCGCGGATCGAGTTGATGATGCCGGAGAAGTCCTGGGTCGCGCCGGGGCCGTCGGCGTAGTGGGCGTAGATCTCGCGCGCGAGCATGCCCATGCGGGCGTCCACGCCGGTGAGCTGGACCGCCTGCTCGGCGAGGCCGAGGTCCTTGTTCATGAGGGCGCCCGCGAAGCCCGGCTGGTAGTCGCGGTTCGCCGGGCTCGTCGGCACAGGTCCCGGGACGGGGCAGTTCGTCGTCAGCGCCCAGCACTGCCCCGACGCGTTCGAGGCGACGTCGAACAGCGCCTGGTGCGAGAGCCCCAGCCGCTCCCCCAGCACGAACGCCTCGGCGACCGCGATCTGCGACACCGCGAGGATCATGTTGTTGCACACCTTCGCGGCCTGGCCCAGCCCTGCGCCGCCGCAATGCACGACGCGACGCCCCATCGCCTCGAGCAGCGGCCGGGCCGCCTCGAAGTCGTCGTTGGCGCCGCCGACCATGAACGCGAGCGTCGCGTTCTCGGCACCGACCACCCCACCCGACACGGGCGCATCGAGCGAGCGGTGCCCGGCCGCCTCGGCGAGCGCGTGCGCGGCGCGCGCCTCGTCCACGGCGATCGTCGAGCAGTCGATGAACAGTGCTCCGGATGCTGCGACCCCGAGGAGGCCCGCAGCGCCGCCCGAACCCCGATAGGCCTCGAGCACCTGCGCGCCGGTCTGGAACATCGTGATGACGACGTCCGCGGCGGTGGCAGCATCCGTTCCCGAATCCGCGACGGTCAGACCCGCGTCGCGTGCCGCGTCGACCGCGGCGGGGAACACGTCGAAGCCGACCACCTCGTGCCCGGTGCCGGCGAGATTCCGCGCCATGGGCAGGCCCATGTGGCCGAGCCCCAGGAATGCGATCTTCATGTCGGACCTCCTCGTCCTGAGATGGGCGCCGCGTCAGGTGCCGAGAAGCTGGCGGCCGATGATCACGCGCATGATCTCGTTGGTCCCCTCCAGGATCTGATGCACGCGCAGATCGCGCACCACCTTCTCGATCCCGTACTCGTGGAGGTAGCCGTAGCCGCCGTGCAGCTGGAGTGCCTGGTTGGCGACGGTGAAGCCCGCGTCGGTCGCGAAGCGCTTGGCCATCGCGCACTGCATCGAGGCGTCGGGGGCCTTCACGTCGAGCGCCGCGGCGGCGTCGCGGACGAGGGCTCGCGCGGCACGCAGCTCGGTCGCCATGTCGGCGAGCGCGAACACCACGGCCTGCTTCTCGGCGAGCGGCTCGCCGAACGTGAAGCGCTCGTGCACGTAGGTCACGGCGCGGTCCAGCGCCCACTGCGCACCGCCCAGCGAGCACGCGGCGATGTTGATGCGGCCGCCGTCGAGCGCCGACATCGCGATCTTGAAGCCCTGTCCCTCGCCGCCGAGGACGTTCGCGGCGGGTACCCGCACCCCGTCGAGGATCACCTGCCGCGTGGGCTGGGCGTTCCAGCCCATCTTGTGCTCGAGCTGGCCGAACGACACGCCCGGGGTGTCGGCCGGCACGAGGAACGCGGTGATCCCGCGGGCGCCGGCGTCGGCATCGGTGCGGGCCATGACGATGTAGACGGATGCCTCGCCCCCGCCGGAGATGAACTGCTTGACGCCCGTCAGCACGTACTCGTCGCCCGACCGGATCGCGCTCGTCGCGATGGCGGCGGCATCCGACCCCGCACCGGGCTCGGTGAGGCAGTAGCTGCCGAAGCCCTGCATCGACGTCAGCAGCGGGAGCCACTCGTGGCGCTGCGCGTCGGTCGCGTAGGTGTCGATCATCCACGCGACCATGTTGTGGATCGAGATGTACGCGGCGATGGCCGTGTCGCCCTTCGCCAGCTCCTCGAAGATCAGCACCGCATCCGAGCGCGAGAGGCCCGAGCCGCCGACGTCCTCGCGGACGTAGATGCCGCCGAGACCGAGCTCGCCGCCGAGCTGCAGCGTCTGGCGGGGGAAATGGGACGTCGCATCCCATTCGAGCGCGTGCGGCGCCAGCTCGGACTGCGCGAAATCGCGTACGGCTTCGATGATGGCGGCGCGCTCGTCCTCGCTGATGGCGACGGGAGCGAGCACGGGGACAGGGGTGGCGTCCATACGTCTCTCCGGTGAGTCAGGGTGACGGCATCGTCACCGTCGCCAGAATACTAGGACATCCACGTAAGTGCTCGGAATTCCGTGCACCAGAATCGTCCCGCGCTGTTCACCCCGGTGTCACCTTCGCCAGCGAGGCTCGAACCGATTCGGTTTGGACGCTGGGTTCCATTCCGTGTCTCACCCGCACCCCCTTACCGAGGACACGCATGCCTTCGCATCTCTTCCGCCGCGCCGTCGCGTTCACCGCGACGACCGCGGCTGTCTGCGCGCTCGCGCTGACCAGCAGCACCGCGGCATCCGCCGCGCTCGTTCCGGACTACTTCAGCGACTCCGCGGCGAGCGCCGCGCTCGCGCTGACTCCGCTCGGCACCCACGAATCGGGTGTCTACGCGGAGTCCGCCGCCGAGATCGTCCAGGCCTACCGCGACCGCCTGTTCGTGGTCAACGCACAGGCCGGCACGGTGGTCGTGCTCGACAACGCCGACCCCGAGAACCCGACCGAGCTCTTCTCGATCGCCTCGACGGGTGTCGCGAACTCGCTCGCCGTCCGCGACGACGGTCTCGGCGTGGTCGCCTTCGAGGCGACGGAGAAGACCGACACGGGTCACCTCCTCTTCTTCGACGCGAACCAGGACGCGGTCTCGAACGCCGTGCTCGGCGAGGTCGAGGTCGGGGCGCTCCCCGACATGGTCACCGTGTCGAAGGACGGCAAGTACGCGGTCGTGGCGAACGAGGGCGAGCCCGCCGACGACTTCTCGGTCGACCCCGAGGGCTCCGTCAGCGTCGTGACGCTCCCGGCCGCCCTCGCGGCGCCGGCCCAGGACGCGGTCAAGACCGCGGGCTTCGGAGCGTTCGAGCCCGGCGGCACCAAGGCGCTCGACCCGAAGGTGCGCGTGTTCGGCCCCGATGTCGCCGCGCCCGACCAGGGCGGCAAGCCGCTCGAGGCGAACCGGGTGAGCCGCAACCTCGAGCCGGAGTACATCACGGTCGACGGCACCACCGCGTACGCGGCGCTGCAGGAGGCCAACGCGATCGCGGTCATCGACCTCACCAAGCCCGAGGTCACCTCGATCCTGCCGCTCGGCTACAAGGACTACGGCGTGGCCGGCAACGGCCTCGACGCCAGCGACCGCGACCCGCAGGGCGCCCCGACGGTCAACATCACGACCTACCCCGGCCTCAAGGGCCTCTACATGCCCGACGGCATCCAGTCGTTCTCGGCGACCGTCGGCGGCAAGACCGCGACCTATCTCGTCACCGCGAACGAGGGTGACGCCCGCGAGTGGGGCGTGGAAGACACGGACTCGTACTTCATCGACGAGGCCCGCATCAAGGACTTCGGCAAGGACGGCCTCCCCGGCATCTGCGCCGACAGCCCGCTCGCCGGCACGCAGGGCGACGCCGTCCTCGGGCGTCTGAAGGCCGTCACCGACCTCGGCAAGGCCGAGGGCGCCGACTGCTACAGCGAGCTGTACGCGTACGGCGGCCGCTCGTTCTCGATCTGGGACACCAAGGGCAACCTGGTCTTCGACTCGGGCGACGACTTCGAGCAGATCACGTCGCAGATCCCGGGCCTGCCCTTCAACGCCAGCAACGACAACAACACCAGCAACGACCGCAGCGACGACAAGGGCCCCGAGCCCGAGAACGTCACGATCGGCGTCGTCGGCGGCAGGACCTACGCCTTCGTCGGCCTCGAGCGCGTGGGCGGCGTGATGGTCTACGACATCACCGACCCGGCGGCGGCCGAGTACGTCACCTACGTCAACAACCGCGACTTCACGCAGAGCCCCGAGACGCCGGAGGGCGCCGCGAACCCCGCCGCGGGTGACCTCGGCCCCGAGGGCATCCAGTTCATCTCGGCGCTGCGCTCGTCGACCGGTACCCCGCAGCTCGTCGTGGGCAGCGAGGTCTCGGGCACGACCACCGTGTGGGACGTGGAGCAGCTGACCGCGACGCAGCCCGATGTGCGCGTGCTCACGATCAACGACTTCCACGGTCGCCTCGTGCAGGAGACCGGCGGCGTCGCGGGCGCCGCGGTGCTCGCGGGCGCGGTCGACAAGTACCGCCAGCAGAACCCGGAGACGCTGTTCGTCTCGGCCGGTGACAACATCGGCGCCTCGGCGTTCGAGTCGTTCATCGACGACGACGACCCGACGATCGACGCGCTGGTCGCGGCCGGTCTCGACGCGAGCGCCGTCGGCAACCACGAGTTCGACCAAGGCTTCGACGACCTCGTGAACGACGTGATCCCGAGCTTCGAGGGCGACGAGAACGCCGACGCGATGAGCGACTTCGCCCTCGGCGCCAACGTGTTCATCAAGGGCACCGACGAGCACGCGCTGCAGCCGTACACGATCCTCGAGAAGGGCGGTGCGAAGATCGCCTTCGTCGGCGTCGTCACGACGCAGACGGCCGGCATGGTGAGCCCCGACGGTATCGCCGACATCGAGTTCCGCGATCTGGTCGACTCGGCCAATGACGCGGCGGCGGATGCGGTGGCCGAAGGCGCGGACGTCGTCATCCTGCTCGCGCACGAAGGCGCCGCAGGCTCGGCGATCGAGGCCAGCCAGGCCGACGACGCGTTCGGCGACCTGGTGGAGAACGCCTCCGGCGACATCGACGCGATCGTCTCGGCGCACACGCACCAGCGGTACGCGCACGAGATCGGCGGCCGCCCCGTCATCCAGGCGCACCAGTACGGCACCGCGCTCGGCACGCTCGACATCGAGCTGACCGACACCGGCGAGCTCGAGTCGATCACCGGCGGCACGGTGTCGCTGTACGACTCGATCGTGGGCCAGCACGTCGCGTACCCGCAGACCGCGACGAAGGCCATCGTCGACCAGGCTGTGACGGTCGCGAACGAGAAGGGTCAGGTGCAGGTCGGCTCCATCACCGCCGACATCCTGCGCGGCAAGACCGCGACCGGCAGCGAGGACCGCGGCGTGCACTCGACGCTCGGCAACACCGTCGCCGACGTCTACCTGTGGGCGACGAGCGAGAACCCGGCCTACGGCGGCGAGGACGCGCAGATCGCGTTCATGAACCCCGGCGGCCTGCGCAACGACCTGCTGTTCGGCGACGACAACGGCGCGATGTCGTACCGCGAGGTGGCGAACGTCCAGCCCTTCGGCAACACCCTGGTCACGCTCGACCTGACCGGCGCGCAGATCAAGGAGATCCTCGAGCAGCAGTGGCAGCCGGACGGCGCCTCTCGCCCGAAGCTCGCCCTCGGCGTCTCGAAGGGGTTCACCTTCGAGTACGACCCGGCGGCGGCCCGCGACGCGCACATCGTGTCGATGCAGTACCAGGGTGAAGAGGTCGACATGACCGACACCTTCCGCGTGGTGACGAACTCGTTCCTGTCGGCCGGTGGAGACAATTTCTTCTCCTTCGCCGACGGCACGAACGTGCTGGACTCGGGCCAGATCGACCTGCAGGCCACGGTGGACTTCTTCGCCGCTGCCAGCCCGGTCGCCCCGTCGCCCGCGAACCGCGCGTACCTGCTCGGCGAGCAGCCCCCGGTCGAGGGCACCGACCCCGGCACGGGCCCGGGCACCGACCCGGGAAAGGACCCCGGCACCACCACCCCGCCTACTCCCGTGAACCCCGGCGGCAACCCGCCGGCGGCGGGCGTGCAGCGCGGCGGCGACTGGGCGAAGGTCGATGTC
>DATEOM010000065.1:0-3212 GCA_035274105.1 Microbacterium sp. | reverse complement strand
TCGATGCGGATGCCGGGCTCGTCGTGGGCGATCACGTCGACCTGCCCGCCGACGAGGCCGATCTTGAGCGTGCGCACGGTCTCGATGTCGATGACGCGCGTCTCGCCCGGGTGGATGATCCACTTCTCCAGGGTCATGACTGCTTCTCCTGCGGTATCTCTAGGGGGTGATCCGTATCGCGATATATCGCGTGATTCGAGAGTAACACGATATATCGCGTCTCTGTCAAGAAGGTCGTTCCGATTCCGCTTGACCTTGACGCAGCGTCAACCTTTAGCGTGGTCATCACGACGAACCGACGACGAACGAGAGAGGAGGTCGTCATGGAAGCGAACCAGGAGTGGTCGATCCAGCAGATCGCGAAGCTCGCCGGCACCACCAGCCGCACGCTGCGTCACTACGACGACATCGGCCTGCTCGCGCCGTCGAGCATCGGCCACAACGGCTACCGGTACTACGGCCAGGCCGCGCTCGTTCGGCTGCAGCGCATCCTGCTGCTGCGCGAGCTCGGGCTCGGGCTGCCGCAGATCGCGTCGGTGATCGAGCGGGAGACCGGCGAGGTGCCCGCCCTCGAGGCGCACCTCGCCTGGCTCCGGCAGGAGCAGGACCGGCTGGCGCGGCAGATCGCGTCGGTCGAGAACACGATCAGTGCTGTGAGAGGAGGTGAACGACTGATGGCAGAGAACATGTTCGACGGCTTCGACCACACGCAGTACAAGGACGAGGTCGAACAGCGCTGGGGCAAGAAGGCGTATGCCGACAGTGACCGCTGGTGGCGCTCGATGAGCGCCGACGAGAAGTCCGCGTGGCAGCGGCGCGCCTCGGACCTCGGCCGCGACTGGATCGCGGCGGCGGAATCGGGGATCGCGCCCGACAGCGACGAGGCCCAGGCGGTCGCGAAGCGGCACGTCGAGTGGCTGACCGGCATCCCGGGGACTCCCGCGGCCGCGCCAGGCGGCGACGTGAAGGGCTACGTGATCGGCCTCGGCGAGATGTACGTCGCCGACCCGCGGTTCGGCGCGAACTACGCGACGGCCCAGGGTGGCACGCACGGCGCCGAGTTCGTGCGCGACGCGCTCCGCGCCTACGCGGACGCGAACCTGTAGTCCTCTTTCGCTCACCTGTCGCGATTCGCCGGGCCGACCGGCACTTCGTGACAGGTGAGCAGAAGGGGCGTCGGGCACGCACAGACGGACGGATGCCGCGGCCACCAGTGGCCGCGGCATCCGTCCGTCAACTGATCCTGAGGTGCAGGGGTCAGGTGCCGCGGTTTCCGCTGATGACCCTGAACAGGAACGCGATCAGGGCGATGACTCCGACGATGATGGCCACCCACAGCAGCCAGCTCAGCGCCGAGTTGAGGCCGCCGACGATCGCAAGGATGATCGCGACGACGATGATGATGATCAGGGCGAGGTTCATAGGAGCTTCTCCTTCTTCGTCGTCGATGCATGTGATGCATCGCGTGCCTCGTGGGCACACAACGACAGTGGCACCGGCCCGGTGGCGTCCGTAGGGGGTTGACGACGCCGGTTTTGCGGTGATACGCCGGGTCTGCCGGCGGTGCGCCTAGGGTGTTCCGAAGGGGCTGTCAACCCCCGTGAGCGTTCGGGACCGCGTCCGTAGCTTCGCGGGTATGAGCACATCCGCGACCGATCCGACGACCGCTCACCACCAGGACGGCTTCCCCGCGCAGCAGCAGGAACAGCCCGGCCTCACCAACGAGACCCGCCCCGAACCCGATCACGGCGAGGAGTCGTACCGGGGCGCGCAGCGCCTGGACGGCCGCCGAGCCCTCATCACGGGCGGCGACTCCGGCATCGGGCGGGCCGTGGCCATCGCGTTCGCGCGCGAGGGGGCGGATGTGGCGCTGACCTACATGCCCGAGGAGCAGGAGGACGCGGACGAGACCGCGCGCTGGATCACCGAGAGCGGTGCGCGCGCGCTGCCCTTGGAGGGCGACCTGCGCGACGAGGACTTCTGCGCCGAGATCGTCGAGCGCGCCGTGGCCGAGTTCGGCGGGCTCGACATCCTCGTGCTCAACGCGGCATACCAGAAGGACCGCGAGGGCCTCGACAAGCTCGAGACCGCAGAGATGGAGCGGGTGTTCCGCACCAACCTCTTCGCGCAGATCTTCTCCGCCCGCGCCGCCATCCCGCACTTGAAGCCGGGGGCGACGATCATCGTCACGACGTCTATCCAGGCGTTCAACCCATCGCCCGGGCTGATCGACTACGCCATGACCAAGGCCGCGCAGGTCGCGTTCGTCAAGGCGCTCGCCGAGGAACTCGGCCCGAAGGGCATCCGCGTGAACGGTGTCGCTCCCGGACCGATCTGGACGCCCCTCATTCCGGCGACGAGTTGGGATGCTGACCGCCTCGCGACGTTCGGACAGGACACGCCGCTGGAGCGCGCGGGTCAGCCCGCCGAGCTCGCGGGCGCGTACGTGTACCTCGCGAGCAACGATGCGACGTTCACGTCGGGCGCCATCCTGCCGGTGACCGGAGGCAAGGGGCTGTGACACCCGCCCCCGTGGCGGAGCACGAAGGAGGAAGCCATGCCAGGACGACGCGAAGCGAGTCTCAAGGACCGCGACATGTACGAGGAGCTGCGCAAAGACGGCGCCTCGAAGGAGAAGGCGGCACGCATCTCCAACGCCGCGGCGAGCCAGGGCCGCAAGAAGGTCGGCAAACGCGGCGGCAACGCCAAGGACTACGACGACCGCACTGTGCCCGAGCTGCGCAAGCGCGCCAAGGAGCTCGGCCTCAGGGGCTACTCGGGCAAGAAGAAGTCCGAGCTCATCTCGATGATCCGCAACCACTGACGCGGGGGGAGACTCGGCCGGCGGGTCACCCGAGCCCGCCGGCCGGCCCGGCGATTTCGGTAGCGTGAACCGATGCCGAAGCTCGCGCGCGTCCGTCCCTACGAGGACCCCGGCTTCCGTCGGCTGCGCGCCGGTTCGGGGTTTCGGTACGTCGACGCCAAGGGGCGTCCTCCCGGACCCCGCCACCTCGCCCGCATCCAGGGGCTGGTGATCCCGCCCGCCTGGCAGGAGGTGTGGATCAGCACGCGCCCCGACGGGCACATCCAGGCGGTGGGCATCGATGACGCCGGCCGCCGGCAGTACGTCTATCACCCCGACTGGACCGCCGGCCGGGACCGCGGCAAGTTCGCGCGGGCGCTGGCGCTCGCCGAGGCGCTGCCGCGCGCCC
>DATEOM010000064.1:0-2488 GCA_035274105.1 Microbacterium sp. | reverse complement strand
TCCGGAAGCACACGGAAAGAGGTGTCTGATGGATACTCCGAAGTACCTGCAAGTGCTGTGGAACTACAAGTGGGTGCTGGCTTTCGGCGCCCTCGTCGCCGCGGTGGCCGCATTCTTCGCCGGCTTCGCGATCGTCGAAGGACAGGTCGTCTCGAGAGCCCAGCAGACGTGGTCGGCTGCGACCACGATGCTGCTCACGAGCGAATCCGACCGGCTGTATCAGGCCGAAGTCCCCGGCGTTCCGATCGAACAGGGCACGTCCGACCCGCAGGTCATCGACATGTCGTCGACGGCGCTCGTGTACGCGTACATCCTGTCGAGCGACATCATCCAGGACGCCGTCGAGGCCCAGATCGGGCCGCTCGACGACGAGACCGAGTCGGTCACGGCGCTGCGACGCACGACGCAGCCCACCGGTGACGAGCGCTTCCCGGGCCGTTACAACCTGCCCGTGCTCGAGGCCGTCGGCACCGCCGAGACCGCGGACCGCGCCGAAGAGATCTCGCGCGCGGCGGCCGCCGCCTTCACCACCTAC
This sequence comes from Microbacterium sp., assembly GCA_035274105.1. Lineage (GTDB taxonomy): Bacteria > Actinomycetota > Actinomycetes > Actinomycetales > Microbacteriaceae > Microbacterium. The sequence continues at coordinate 1,953 of DATEOM010000064.1, read as the reverse complement.
GTCGTGGCCCAGCAGGACGAGCAGCAGCTCGCCCCGGAGCTGCGCGTGCTGCTCGAGCCGCTCGGCGCCAGCCCCGCGGTCGAGGGCGACTCGTCCAACCCCGCGATCCCGGTCGTCGTCACGTTCGTCGGCGTTTTCCTCGCGTTCGTGGTGCTGGTGTTCATCATCGCGGGCCTGCGCTCGCGGTCCGCCAAGCGCAAGGCCGCTCGCGCGCAGACGGCTGCCGAGGCGGCGGACGAGCCGGTGGACGAGACGGATGCTGCGCCCGCCACTCCTGCGGACAGCTCCGACGACATCCCGCTCGAGGCCGGCGTCGGCGAGCTGGTCGGCGCCGGGCCGCCGTCGCGCCGATCCGGCCGGGCCGCCCGCGAGGACGAGACCGCGTAGGCGACGACGGCCCCTCCTCGGAGCACCGACATGTCGACCCGCACCGCGCACGCACCCGCGGACGAGACCGACGCGCCACCCGCCGAGATCGCGCCCGGCGAGATCGCGCCCGGCGACGGAGCACGGCCCCACTGGGCCACCGTCGCCGGGATCGCGGTCCTGTTCGCAGCGATCGTCATCGTGGGCGTGATCTTCCTCCCGCCCATCGCCCTGGGCGCGGCCCTCCTCGGCATCGCGCTCATCGTGCTGCTGCGCCGCATCCTGTTCACCTGGCCGGCTCTGCTGTTCCTGCTCGCGGCGACCGTGATGTTCATCCCGGCCCGGCGCTACGCGCTGCCCATCCCGCTGCCGTTCGCGCTCGAGGCCTACCGCCTCATGATCTTCATCGCGATCTTCGCGCTCGGGCTCGCGTTCCTGTTCGACCGGACCCGCCGGTGGCGGCCCGTCGCCTTCGGCTGGCCGATCGGCATCTTCCTGGCGACCCTGCTGGTCTCGTTCATCGTGAACGGCATGCGCCTGGCCAACCTGGGGCTGGCGAACACCTCGCTGTCGGGCTTCTTCCAGCTCGGCGTCCTGCTGTCGGTGTTCTACTCGGTGCGCCAGCTGCTCACCAGCGAGCGCATGGTCATGGGATTCCTGATGGTGCTCTCGTGGATGGCCGTGATCGTCGCCTTCTTCGCCGTCATCGAGCGGGTGGCGCGCACCAACGTGTTCCTCATGCTCGCCAACTTCCTGCCGCTGATCGTGCTCAGGGACGACGGCGGAGACGCCACGCGGGCCGGTGTGAATCGCGCATACGGATCGGCGCAGCATCCGATCGCCCTCGCTGTCATGCTCTGCATGTTCCTGCCGATCCTCATCTACCTCGCGAAGTACGCGATCTGGCCGCGGAACGTGTGGAACCGGCGCATCGCCTACGGGATCGGCACGTTCATCGTGTTCGGCGGCATCATCGCCGCCATCTCGCGCACGGCGGTGGTCGTCATGGGCGTGATGTTCCTGCTCGCACTGGTGCTCCGGCCCAAGGTCGCGCTGCTGCTGCTGGCCTTCGCGGTGCCGGCGCTGCTCTTGGCGATGTTCGTGGTGCCGGCGCAGGTCGAATCCATGCTGCTGTCGTTCCTCGACGTCGACACGCTCATAGCGTCGCAGTACACGTCGGCGGGCATGACGGGCGCCGGGCGCCTCGCCGACCTGGAACCCGCCTTCGTCGAAGTGCGCCAGTTCCCCTTTTTCGGGCAGGGGTACGGCAGCCGCATCGTCGTCGGCGACGACGCGAACTCGTTCATCCTCGACAACCAGGTGCTGGGCATCCTGATGGAGGCGGGCGCCCTCGGCGTCATCGGCTATGCGGTGTTCATGCTCGCGCCGGTCGTCATGCTGCTCGTCTACGCCCTGCGCTGGGCGGCCGAGCCGCGTCACGCGCTACTCGCGTTCGCCCTCGCCGTCTCGATGGCCGGGTACAGCGCGGCCCTCTTCTTCTTCGACGCGTTCGGCTTCTTCCAGTCGTTCCTCGTGCACATGATGCTGCTCGCGGTCGCCGCCTGGGTGTACACGGAGGGCTCGCGC
>DATEOM010000063.1:0-7629 GCA_035274105.1 Microbacterium sp. | reverse complement strand
CGGGATGCCGGCGTCGTTCAGCCGGCGGACGAACTCGTTCTGCACGTCCACCTCGGACGCGGTCCAGATGGAGCCCGGCGTCGGGTTGAGCGGGATGGGGTTCACATGCACCCAGCCCCGGCCTCGGGCGTTGAGCTTGTCGGCGAGCAGGTCGGCGCGCCAGCCGTGGTCGTTCATGTCCTTGATGAGCGCGTACTCGATCGAGACGCGACGGCCGGTCTTGTCGAAGTAGTTCCGGGCAGCGTCGAGCGCCTCGTCGACCTTCCACCGCGAGTTGACCGGGATGAGCTCGTCGCGGAGCTTGTCGTCGGGCGCGTGCAGCGAGAGCGCGAACGTGACCGGGATGTCCTCGTTCGCGAGCTTCGTGATGGCCGGCACGAGCCCGACCGTCGAGACCGTGATCCCCCGCGCGCTCATGCCGAGTCCGTGCTGCTTGTCGGTCATGACGCGCACCGCCTGCATGACGCGGGCGTAGTTCGCGAGCGGCTCCCCCATGCCCATGAACACGATGTTCGACACGCGCTCGGGCGATCTGCCGGTGGTTGAGCGAGCGGAGCGAGTCGAAACCCCGCCCAGCCCGCCATCGGCGATGAGGCGGTTGGCGCGCACGACCTGCTCGACGATCTCGGCGGCCGACATGTTGCGCGTGAGGCCGGCCTGGCCGGTGGCGCAGAACGGGCAGTTCATGCCGCAGCCGGCCTGCGACGAGACGCACAGCGTGATGCGGCCGGGGTAGCGCATGAGCACCGACTCGACGAGTGCGCCGTCGTGCAGCTTCCAGAGGAACTTGATGGTGTCGCCGCGGTCGGTCTCGAGGCGGCGCACCTCGGTGAGCAGCGGCGGCAGCATGCCGTGCACGAACTCCTCGCGCCCCTCGGCGGGGAGGTCCGTCATGTCGGCGGGGTTGTGGGTCCAGTGCTGGAAGTAGTGCTTCTCGAGCTGCTTCGCCCGGAAGCCGGGGAGCCCGAGCTCCTTGACCTTCTCGACGCGCTGCTCGGGGGTGAAGTCCGCCATGTGCACGGGCGGCTTTCCGCGCTTGGGACTCGCGAACTGGAGGAGGGGCCGCCCCTCGGCGTCTTTCTTCTGCGTCCATCCCTCGGTCGCCGGACGCACCTGGCGGGGTCTGGTGGTGCGGACAGGCGAATCGGTCATGGGTAAAGGGTACGCGGACACTCCTGGACGGATGCCAATCCCGCGGGCGCTCGTCAAGCCCCGCGTGCGTGCCGGCCCGGGTCGTTAGCGTGGCGCCGTGACCGACGACGTGACCGTGCGACCCATCCGGCCCGACGATGCCGGGGAGGTGATGACGCTCCAGCGCGCCGCCTTCGTCTCGGAGGCTCTCATCTACGGCACCCCTGACATGCCTCCCCTGACGCAGACGCTCGAAGAGGTGCAGGCCGAGCTGATCGACAACCTCGGCTGCGTCGCGCTGGCCGGCACGCGCATGGTCGGGGCGGTGCGCGCACGGCGCGACGGCGATCTGCTGCTCATCGGGCGCATCGCCATCGCACCGGATCAGCAGGGCCACGGCCTCGGCACCCTCCTGCTCGACGCCGTCGAGCGCCGCGGACTCGAAGCCGGCGCCGCCGAGGCGGAGCTGTTCACCGGTTCGCTCAGCGAAGCGAACCTGCGCCTCTATCACCGAGAGGGCTACGCGGAGTCGCAGCGCGTCCCCGGCGACGGCGGCGTCGAGGAGGTGTACATGCGCAAGCGCTTGGACGGCGGCAGCCCGGGTTAGGCTCGGCCTGTGATCCCCGTCGAGAACGTTACCTCGTCCCGCCCGGACCGCCGGCGGATCATCTTCCTCGACGTCGACGGCACGCTCCTCGAGCACGGCTCGCACGTGTCGCCGTCGACCGGCCCGGCCATCCGCGCGGTGCGCGCCGCAGGGCACCTGGTCTACCTCAGCACCGGGCGGTCCGCCTCCGACATCCATCCGAACGTCGCGGAGATCGGCTTCGACGGCGCCGTGACGAACTCCGGCGCGCTCGTCGTCTCGGACGGAGAGGTGGTCGTCGACCGCCCGCTGTCGCCGGCCGCGACGGACCGCATGCTGACGGCGCTGCGAAGCCGCGGCATCCGTTACTTCCTGCAGACCCGGGATGCCGTGTACGCGAGCGACGACATGGCCGAGCTGATGCGCGACTACGCGGCGGCGCTCGACGTGCGCGCCGCGGCGGGCGAAGAGGTGCGGCCGGAGGACTCGCTGGTCGGCCTCGCGCAGCGCACCTTCCCCCGCGCCGATGAGGCGGACCTCACCCGCATCGACAAGGCCGTGTTCGTCAGCGACCACCCGGAGGGTCTCGACGAGCTGCGCGCGGACCTCGGCGACGAGTTCCTGATCGTGCCGGGGAGCATGCCGCTGCCGGGCGGCTCGAACGGCGAGATCAGCGAGCGCGAGACGACCAAGGGCTCGGCGATCGAGCTGCTGCTGGAGCACCTCGGTCTCGACGCGGCCGACGCGATCGCCGTGGGCGACAGCTGGAACGACATCGAGATGTTCCAGGTGTGCGGCGTCTCGGTCGCGATGGGCAACGCCCAGCCGGAGCTCAAAGAGCTCGCGGACTTCGTCACGACCGACGTGCTCGACGACGGGATCGCGAACGCGTTCCGCCGCCTCGGTTTGATCTGACGCGGCCGCTCAGCCGGCGCGCGGCGGCGCGGTGGAGGCGCGCAGCACCAGCTGGGTCGCAAGCTTCACCTGCTCGGGCGGCGCGCCGCCCTCCATCTCGAGCGCGACGCGCAACGATTCACGACCGAGTAGTCCCCAGTCCTGGCGGACGGTCGTGAGGGGCGGTGCGAACATCTCGGCCTCGTCGATGTCGTCGAAGCCGAGGACCGAGACGTCCTCGGGGATCCGCAGGCCGGCCTCGATGATCGCGCGGTAGGCGCCGAGCGCCATCTGATCGTTCGCCGCGAAGACGGCGGTGGGCCGCTCCTCCGCGAGCAGCCGCCGCATCGCGTCGTAGCCCGAGCGCGGGCTCCAATCGCCGGGCCGGGTGGCGGGAAGCGCGCGACCGGCCTCGGTCAGCACGTCCTGCCAGGCCTCGAGCCGGGATCCGGCCGAGAACGAGCCGGGCGGGCCGGTGATGTGATGCACGGTCCGGTGGCCGAGATCGAGCAGGGAACTGACGGCCTGGCGTGCGCCGACATGCTGATCGAAGTCGACGGTCGCGACGCCTTCAACGAGGGGCGGCCCGAGGATCACCGCCGGCACCCCCTCGGGAAGCTGCAGCGCCTCGTCGACCCCGAATGGGGCGGGGAGGATGACGATGAGCACGTCGACCGCCATCTCGCCCAGCCGCGTGAACGCGCCGTTGGCCGCCCGCCCGGAGGAGGCGGCCAACGGCATGAGCGTCGTCGCGTAGCCGCTCTCGGCGGCCCGCTCGGAGATCTCCTCCAGAGAGCGGTGCGTGCCGACGGAATGGAGGCTGTGGTACACCACGCCGACCGTGCGGAACGACCCCCGCCGGATCGCCCGCGCCGCCGCATTGGGCCGGTAGCCCAGCTCGCGCATCTTGGCGAGCACCAGCTCGCGCTTCTCGGGCGCCACATTGGGCTCGCCGTTCGCGACCCGCGAGACCGTCTGCACCGAGACGCCGACGGCCTGCGCCACGTCACGCAGCGAGGTGCGGCGCTCCTGCACCCTCAGACCCCTCGGAACGCGAAGCCGAACACGAGGTCGCCGGTCGTGGGGAGGTGATACTGCGCCAGCGTACGCGCGCCCCACGAGTCGTCGCCGCCCACGCCGCGCCGCATGAGAGCCGGCCGCAGCACGGTGCGGTGGATCGGCGGAAGCTCGACGTGATGCAGGGCGTTCTCCACTTCGTCGGGCGTCCACGGCAGCGCCGAGAACTCCATGCCCCCGGCGGATTCGACGCGCAGACCCGCTCCCCTGCCGTCGGTGACCTCGGCCCACCGCACCCCCGTGCGGCTCCCCGCCTCCTGCGGACGCAGGTAGGGGGTGAGCTCCGTCGTCACGTCGCGATCGTACACGCCGAGGCGCGCCCCGCCGCGACGGTCGACGTAGCACTCCTCCGGGCCGTCGCCGTACCAGCGCAGCCGACGGAACTCCGGCAGCGTCGCGAGCAGCATCCCGAACTCCGGCAGGCTCGGCAGGCCCCCGACGAGGTGCAGCGTCTGCGTCACCTGGACGCGACCGGACCCGTCGACGCGGTACGAGACGTCGCACGTCGTGGCGGGTCGAGTCGGCAGCTCGTATTCGTACGTCACCGTCACCGCGGAATCGTCCTGCTCGACGCGCGTGCGGGTGAGCGGCTCGCGCACGCGCCCGTAGCGGCTCGCGAGCAGCCACTGGCCGTCCTCGAACGGCGCCTCCCACCCGCGCTCGTTCGACGTCGGCGCGTGCCAGAAGTGCGGCCGCGGCATCCCCTTGAGCAGCTCCCGCCCGCCGTCCGACGTCATGCCGAACCGGTAGGAGGCGAGCCCGCCGTACAGCGTCGAGAACAGCGCGCTGAAGCCGGGGCCGCGGACGCCCACGTTGTGGGCACCCCGGATGAGCTCGGGCGCCGGCGCCGCGACGCGGGCGGGCGGCGCTCCGACCGAGACCACCCGCTGCTCGTAGGCGACCTCGTGCCCTTCCGACGCCCATGCCGTCGCCGCCCGCAGGCGGAACGAGACGTCGACCGTGTACTCCCCGGGTTCCGCGGGGACCGCGAGCGGGAGGGCGACGCGACCGGTGTCACCGGCGGCGATGTCGGTCTCGACCTCTTCGGTGCGCAGCATCCGTCCCTCACGGGACAGGGTCACGACGCAGCGGTACGCGGCGCTGGACGTGGACAGCAGGCGGTTGTGCACCGTGAAGCCGTCGTCGTCGATGCGGATCTTCAGCCCCTGGTAGAGGTAGGCGACCTCCTGGAGCTTGGGCGTCGGCGTGTGATCGGTGAAGAAGATGCCGTTCCCGCAGAACTCGGCATCGTTCGGGGCGTCGCCGAAGTCGCCGCCGTAGCCGTAGAACTCGTTGCCGTAGCGATCGGTGAGCGCGATCGCCTGGTCGGCGAAGTCCCAGATGAACCCGCCCTGGAACAGGGGTTCGCGGTACGCCAGCTCGATGTACTCGTCGACGGCGCCGAACGAGTTGCCCATCGCGTGCGCGTACTCGCAGAGGATGAACGGCTTGTCGCGGCGGTGCCGCAGGTACTCCTCAACCTCCGCGGCGGGCGTGTACATCTGGCTCGCGACGTCGGTCGTCTCCTCGTAGCGCGGATCCCAGAACACGCCCTCGTAGTGCACCGGGCGGTCGTCGACCTCGTGGAAATACGCCGCGACGTCGCGCAGGTTCGTGCCGCCGAAGGACTCGTTGCCGCACGACCACATGACGACGCTCGGATGGTTCTTGTCGCGCTCGTACATGCTCGCGGCGCGGTCGAGCAGCGCCGGCAGCCACTCCGGACGGTCGCCGGGCACCGCGTCCTCGATCGGTGCGCCGAGCTTGCGGATGCGATCCCACACGCCGTGGCTCTCGAGGTTCATCTCGTCGACGACCAGGAGCCCGTGCCGGTCCGCGAGCTCATAGAACACGGAGCTGTTCGGGTAGTGGCTGGTGCGCACGGCGTTGACGCCGACGGCTTTGAGGGCGAGCAGATCCGCCTCGATCTCAGCCGCGGTCTGCACCCGGCCGGCGAGACCGAACTCGTGCCGGTTCACGCCGAAGAAGACCACGCGTCGCCCGTTGAGCTTCAGCAGCCCGTCCTCGATCGCGAAGCGGCGCACGCCGACGCGCTGCACGATCATCTCGGTGACCTCGCCCGCGGATCCCCGCACCTCGATCTCGATCTCGTACAGCCACGGATCCTCGGGGCTCCACAGCCGGGGATTGCGGACACGGATACTGAAGCCGCCGTCACCGTCATCCGCGAGGTCGCCGACCCCGACGAGGCGGGCCGTGACGCTTCCCTGCCCCCGCAGGTCGACACGGAGCCCGATGTCGGCGGTCGAATGATCTGCAGCGAGGCCGACGTCGACGCGGAGGTCCTCGACGTGCACGGCCGGGCGGCGGTAGACCACGACGTCTCGGAAGAGGCCGGAGAACCGGAAGAAGTCCTGGTCCTCCAGCCACGAGCCGCTGGAGAACTTGAACACTTGCGCGGCGAGCTTGTTCTCGCCCTCGACGAGGGCGTCGGTGACGTCGAACTCAGACGGCGTGAAGCTGTCGGTGGCATACCCGAGGTAGCGCCCGTTCAGCCAGACGGCGATCGCGCTCTCGGCGCCCAGGAAGCTGATGCTCACGCTCTCACCGTCCTCGACCGGACGGTCGAGGACGAAGCTCTTCACGTACGAGGCGACCGGGTTGTAGCGCTCGGGCACCTCGCCCGGGTCGATCTGCTCTACGCCGTCCCACGGGTACTGGACGTTGACGTACTGCGCGCGGTCGTAGCCGTGCAGCTGGATGTGCGCGGGAACGGGGATGTCGTCCCAGGTCTCGCAGTCGTGATCGGGGAGGAAGAAGCCGGCCGGCGCCGACGCCGGATTCTTCGCGTAGTGGAACTTCCAGCGCCCGCTGAGCGACTGCTCGTAGCCGCTCGTACCGGCCGCCGCCTCCGCGGCGGTGCGGAACCATCGGTGATCGGAGTGCGCCGGCCGGCGGTTCTCCTGGACGAACCGGGGATCCGCGATCCGGGCGGCGTCGAACGCCGCGGGAGCCCCGCCGGAGTCCGCGCCTCCGGTGTCGAGCGTGTAGATGGTGTCGAGAGTCACTTGACCGCCCCCGTGATGCCCTGCGCGAACTGCCGCTGCAGGAGGAAGAACACGATCATCGTCGGCAGCGACGACAGGAGCACGGCGAGCATCAGCACGCCGTAATCGGTGACGTACCCGGCGCTGATGTTCGCGGTGAGCATCGGCATCGTCAGCACGCTGTTGTTCACGAGGATCACCTTCGGCCATAGGAAGTTGTTCCACGCCATCATGAACGTGATGACGGCGGCGGCGGCGAAGGTCGAGCGCATGGTGGGGACGTAGATCCGCGCGAAGATCGACAGCTCGCTCAGTCCGTCGATGCGCGCCGCTTCGATGATCTCGTGCGGGAACGAGCGCGACGCCTGGCGGAACAGCAGGATGAGGAACGGCGTCGAGATCATCGGGATGACCACGGCCCACAGCGAGTTGACCATGCCGACGCGCGCGAACAGCTGGAACAGCGGGATCATCGTCGCGGCGAACGGGATCATCATCGCGAGCAGCAGGATCGCCATCACGACGTCCTTGCCCTTGGAGTGATAGACCTCGAACCCGTAGCCGGCGATCGAGCACACCGCGAGCGCGAGGATCGTCGTGCCCACGGCGATGAGGAACGAGTTCGTCATCGCACCCACGACGTTCTGCGTCGAGAAGAGCACCGCGATGTTCTCGAAGAGAGCCGTACCGGGCAGCATCCGTGAAGAGAGCACGTCCTGGCTGGTGTTGGTGGCCGAGACGGCCATGAAGTACAGCGGGAAGACCGAGAACAGGGCCCAGATCGCCAGCAGGGCGTATCCGGGAAGGCTGCGGAGCTTGTTAATCACGCTTGTCACCGACCTTCATCTGGATGAACGAGAGGATGGCGACGAGCATGAGGATCACGTACGAGATCGCCGCGGCGTAGCCGAAGTTGGGGTTCTTCTGGAACGA
>DATEOM010000062.1:0-10334 GCA_035274105.1 Microbacterium sp. | reverse complement strand
GCATCCGTCTGCGTCTCCGTCGCGGCCGGTCCGCCGCCCGCGACCAGCAGCCAGATCGCCGCCGCGAGCACCACCGCCAGGACGGCGCCGGTGATTCCCAGGACGCGTCGCATGCCGGGGGTCAGGCGCCGGCCGTCCGTGCCCGCGGTCTCCGTCGCGCTGAGGGTCTCCGTCGCGCCCACGGTCCCTGTCGTGCCTCCGGTCCCGGTCGTGCCTCCGGTCCCGGTCGTGCCCTCGGCGGACCCCTCGGGTTCCATCCGTTCGTTCGTCTTCATCGCGGCCCCCAAGACAGCGATCGCGCATCCCGCGGCGGCGGGAATGCTGGCTTCTCCTCATCCGATCCGGCGGCGGCCCCCTACCGGATCCGCTTGACGCCGCTGGCCATCACGTTGCGCGCCTCGGCGAGGCCTGGCCGACCCCGCACGATGCGCTTCACCGAGCTCGCCGTGTCGTCCGACGTCACGCTGTATCGCGCCTGCATCCAGGAGCCGGGCCGGGACGGGAAGCGGTCGCTCGTGTACACCGTCCGGTAGCCGGTGCCCTTCAGCCACCGCAGGGCGCCCCGGTCGTAGCGGCCGAGCGGGAATGCCGCCTCCGTGATCCGCGCGCCGCTGGCCACCTCCAGCGCGAGCCTGGCGTCGACGAACTCCCGCATCGCGTCCGCACGCTCCAGCCCGCGCCACGGGACGTGCGACCAGCCGTGGCTGCCGATCGACATCCCGGCCGCGCGGATGTCGCCGAGCTCGGCCGCGCCGACGCTCGCGCGATCGCCCAGCCTGCCGGCGAGCGGGAAGAACGTGGCGGTGAGCCGGCGCTCGCGCAGGGCGGGCAGGACGATCTCGGCGTCGGAGCGGTTGCCGTCGTCGAAGCTGAGCCGCACGCCGGGAGTCCCCGCCACCTCGTCCATGGCCTTCAGGAACGTGTACTCGCTCACCCAGTAGCGGGCTTCGCCGGGTTCGCGCTCGCGGTCGCACCGGCCGATCCCGTGGAAGCAGAGGATGACGTTCATGTGCTCCCCCAACGGGCGATGGGCGGTGTCGTCCGTGTGCTGTCGTCCCTGCCCCAGGCGGCCGCAGGGGCCGGAGCACGTCGTGCCAGCAGCGACGCCGTCAAGGTGATGAGCACGTAGGGGAGCGCCGCGAACATCAGCCGCGGATCGTCTCGCACCACACGTGCCCAGGCCCACCGGTCCGACGAGCGCACGACAGCCTCGACGTCTCCGCGTGCGGCGGCGGCGCGCATCTCGGCGTTGCCGCGGCGGACCCGCACCAGGCGTCTGATGAGGCTCCGCGTGGTGCGGGGTGCAGCGACGCTGATCTCGACTTCGTCGAGGGACCGCTTCTCGCGGCCGTCGAACTGGGCGTCGGCGAAGAGATCGTCCGCCGTCAGCGCGGGGAATTCGGCGAAGCGGGAGCGACCGGCCGCGGAGACGGCGAACATGCCGCGCCCGAAGAGCCCATCACGGAAGACCGGCAGCCGCTCGTTGATCGCGTAGTACGCCCTGACCGCCGGCGCGCATCCGGAGGTGTCGATCCGGCGGTGGGGAGCGGCCGCGAGTGGCGAGTCGGCCCCGGCGAACACCCGCTCCACGGCGTCGATCGCCCCCTCGGGCACGACGATGTCGGCGTCGAGGTAGACCCGCGGGAACGTGTCCGCTACGGCGTCCGCGGCATTGAGAGCGGCCGGTTTGCCGGGCTCTGCGCGGCTGATCACTGTCGCCCCGCGTCGGTGGGCCACCTGCGCGGTGGCGTCGGAGCACCCGTTGGCGCTCACGAAGATGTGCGGCGGATCGATGCCCTGCTCGAGCAGCGCATCGATGCACCGGCCGACCACGGCCTCCTCGTTGTGCGCCGCGATGACGACACTGATCATGCTTCCGCTCCCTCCCTGCGTACTACGTCCAGGCTTGGATCCACCGCTTGACCACGACCCGCGGGTTCGATCGGTCGATGTCGCGCTGCCGCGACTTGGGGATGCCGCCGATCAGCGCCGCGGCGACGGAGAACGTCGAGTGCCGGGAGTGGACGAGCCAGTCGCATGACGACAGCGCGAACATGTCGATGAGGGCGTTCTCCGCCTCGAGCAGCCGGTCGGGCAGCTCGACGCGGTCGTGCAGCGGGCTGCCGTCGTCGCCGAGTTCCTTCTCGATCACGAACACGCCGTCGAATCGGTCGCGGAACTCGTGCTGCACCGTGGCGTTGTCGGTCGCCAGGAAGATCGTCGCCGCGGGCATCCGCGCCCGCAGCGCGGTGACCTCGCGATAGATCCGGCCGAGCGACACCTTGCGGTCGGTGTACCGGATGTGCACGCCGATGACCGGCCCGGCGTGGGCGGCGATGACGTCGCCGGCGGCGGTGCGGATCCGGTCCCTCGGCCGGAAGTACCGCTGCAGGGCCCACCGCGTCATGTCGTCCGAGCTCATGTCACGGAACCGTGACGACCGGCGTGCGCGGCGACGGAGCCGCGCCATCTTCGGCAGGTACGACCAGAACACCGCGACAGCCGGTTCGACATCGGGGTGCGCGAGATCGACCGACAGCCGCCGGTAGATGAACGGGTTGCTGTGGTCGTCGGGGAAACGCTCGTTCATGAGGTCGTACGGATGCCGGTCCAGCTCTCCGCTCCACACCGCGGGCGCGACATCCGTGCAGTGGTCGAACAGCTCCGGAGGGTGGGCGGCAGGATCCTCGAACAGCAGCGGGTAGGCGTTCTCGCCCACCGCGAGGTAGTCGCCGTCGCGCCAGTCGATGATCGCCTCGCGCTGCGTGAGGGACGCGAGGACCACCCCCGTCGCCGCCGACAGCATCCGGTTGCCGAATCCCCCCTTGGCCTTGATGAGAAGGACGCGATCGTTCGCCGTCATCACGCCGCCCCAGGGACCCGCGGCCACGCCCAGTTGGGGGAATGGGCGGCCGCCGCGCTTGGAATCGCCAGAGTGCATCTGGCGCGCTGCGGCGGCGTGTGACCGCGGATCCGGCTGTTGGCGGCCGGCGACGCCGTTGTCGCCGGCCTGGTCTGCTGCACGGCCATCAGTAGGCCCCCTTCGGCGCGACCATCACTCTGGCCGTGCGCCACATGATCATGAGGTCCGTCGCGATCGACCAGTTCTCGACATAGCGGAGATCCAGTCGAACGCTCTCCTCCCACGACAGGTCGCTACGGCCGCTGATCTGCCAGAGGCCCGTGATGCCGGGCTTGATGTACAGGCGCCGGTAAACGGTGCCGTCGTACGCCGTCACTTCGGCGGGCAGCGGCGGCCGCGGCCCGACGACGCTCATGTCGCCCCACAGCACGTTGAGGAACTGCGGCAGCTCGTCGATCGAGAACTTCCGGAGCACGGCTCCCACCCGCGTCACCCGGGGGTCTCGCTTCAGCTTGAACAGCGGGCCGGCAGCCTCGTTGGCGAGGTGGAGCTCGTGCCGTCGGCTCTCGGCGTCGACGCCCATCGTGCGGAACTTCACCATCCAGAACTGGCGGCCGTCGCGGCCGACCCGCAGCTGGTGGAACAGGACCGGTCCCGGGGAGTCGAGCTTGATCGCGATGGCGATGAGCGGCGTCACGAGCAGGATCGGCACGAGCGCGAGCAAGGACAGCACGACGTCCATGCCGCGCTTGATCGCGTGGATGCCGCCTTCGAATTCGGGGATCTTCACCTGCACGAGCGGGAGGCCGTCCAGGGGGCGCAGCGAGAGCCGCGGCCCGGCGACGTCGGTGAGCCGGTTGCACAGCACGAGTTCGGCGGCCGTGCCCTCCAGCTCCCATCCGAGCCGCCGCACGAAGTCGCGGTCGTCGTCGGGCGTACTCGCGACGACGATCGCGTCAGCGCCGGAGGTGCGTCCGAAGGCTGCGGTGGAGCGGATCGATCCGATCACGGGGTAGTGCCCGCCTCCGATGTCGATCGGCTCGACTGCTCCGTCCGTGGTCGTCGCGCCGATGACGTGATACGCGTGGTGCGGGTCGTTCACGAGCTTCTCGATGACGTACTCGACGTCATCCCTCGTGCCGGCGACGATCACGCGCGAGACGCATTCGCCGCGTCGGCGCTCATGGATCAGCTGCTTGCGCCAGAGCCACCGGCTGAAGACGAGGGCGACCAGCCCGAACGGGAGGGCGACCAGAAGCTGCGCTCGCAGCCCCGGCAGCTGAGCGAGGATGAAGACGGTCGACAGGATGCCGAAGGCCAGGCCCGTCGCGTGTCCGATGCGCTTGTACTCGGCGGCGCCGGCGCCGAGCACGGCCGGCTCCCGGGTGCGTGCGAGCCACAGCAGGAGCAGCCACGCGCAGATGACGAACGCGCCGATGCGCGCCGGCTCCGCGAGGTCTCGAAGGTCGGCGCCCGGTCCTGCCTCGACCACCGTCGCCGCCGCGACCGCCACCGTGATGCTGACGGTGTCGGTCAGGTCCAGCCGTCGGCGGTAGCGCCGCTCCCAGAGTCGGCGGCGCTCCAACGACGGCTGGACCCGCGGGGCGGTTGCCGCGGGAAGGACCTCGAACGCCGGGCGCGTCGGGATCGGGCGTCGACGGAGCGTTCGGGTCACTCCGCCGGCGCCCGCGGGCGCCGCGTCGATCGCGGTCGAGTTCAGACCGCGGTCCACCGCGCGCACGATGACGCGTCCCTAGCAGACATCAACTTCCCACCGTCAGCACGACGCCGTCGTCGGGTGCCGTCGTCGGCTGACCATTCCCCAGTGCGCAGACCCGGCCGGGTTGTCGGGTCGAAGGAATCCCCAGATCCCTTGCGCGATGTCACTGTACGCCCGAGAAGCGGAGACCGGAAGAGCTTCTCCGAAAACACTTGACAGACAGGATGCCTGACCGATATTGGACGGGAAGTCTCTTCGAGTCGCGTCAGCCGATGAGGTTGATCAGCGCGTCGAGTCCCATGCCGTAGTTGATGCGCACGGTCGGCAGGGCGAGCTTGTCGGTTCCGATCGTGACGTAGCCGGGCTCGATCGTGCGGGCCATCTCCCAGCCGGCCTGCCGGAGGCCCTCCTTGGAGGTCTCGTTGTGGTGGCCGAAGGGGTAGGCCATGACCTCCTTGACCCCGAGCACGCCGTACGACGCCTCCATATCGGCGACGATCTCGGGCACCGAGAGATTCGTGATGAGCCCGTCGCCGTTCGCCCCCGCGCGGTGCATGTCGTGCGTGTGGGACCGACGCAGCACGTAGGTGCTCGGCGCCGGGTCCTGGCGGTAGGCCGTGATCATGAACGACGTCGACAGCACCTTGTACTTGTCGACGACGGGGACCGCGAGGTCGAACCACGTCTGGTCGGCGTCGTCGTCGGTGACGATCACGGAGTGCGTCGGCAGGAACAGGCGCCCGTCGATGAACGCCGACAGCTCGTCCCACGTCGGCAGGTAGAAGCCTGTGGTCGCGATGTGGTTCATGTGCGCGTCGAAGTCGCCGATGTAGGCGTAGTTGCCACGCAGCCACCCGCTCTCGCCCTGGGGGTTGGCGGTGAACTGGTGGTACATCAGGATCGGGATGCGGGCGTCCTCGGCGGCGTTCTGCTCGGGGCTCATCCACGCGCCGTGCAGCGTCACGCGCTGATCGGTGCACACGACGGGGTCGGAGCCGTTGACGCGTCCGGGGATCGCGAAGGCCGCGGCATCCTCCGGCGTCGCATACCAGCCCGCGAACACGAGTCCGTCGCGCGCGGGGATCGGAAGTCCGGTGTACAGCGCGCCCTGCGTCTGCAGCAGGGGGGCGTCGGCGATGCCGTCGCCCGTGAAGCTCACCGCGCACGCCGCGGGGTCGGTGGTCGTCGCGAGCAGCTGCTCCTCGGGAGTCAGCGGCGTCGGGGTGGGAGTGGGTGCGGCCGATGCGGCGGCCGAGGGCGCAGCATCCGTGTTCCCATCCTCCGCGCCGGCGCGTGCGAAGCCGATCGCGGCCACCGTCCCGCCGATCGCGGCGAGCAGCACGACGGCGCCCGCGATGCCCGCGAACAGGCGCCGGCGACGGACCCGCGCCGACGGTCGTCGGGCGGGAGGTGTGCCGAAGCTGGCCATGCGACTCCCCGCGTCTGGACCGCGCATCCCCACGCGCGATCTCTGAGGGGGATGCTACCCGGATGCTGCGGCCCGCCGCCCGACCGCGGCGCGGGTTGTGGATGATCCGCGTCGTGTCGAGGAGATTCGCTACGCTCTGGTGCCATGCTGCCCGCGGACTGGATCGAGCACCGTCGCGCCGATGGCGAGATCCTGGGGTGGATGCTCGCCTCGGGAGACGGCTTCCGCGTCTTCGACCTGCTCGGTCGGGAGCGCACGCCCGACGGCGCCGTCGAGTGGCTTGCCGCGGAGAAGCTCCTCGAGGAGCTCGGCATCGGCTACCTCGCCGACCAGTGGACCCTGCGTCTTCCCGACGGCACCGAGCGCCCGGTGCGGATCGCCGAGGCGAGCGCCCGCGGCGTCACCGTCGTCGCCGACGAATACGGCGCCGCCTCCGCGGTCGGCGCCGATCCCGAGCGCTTCCGCCTGCCGTTCCCGGTGACCACCGAGCTCGCACCGCGCTGAAGGCGTCGTCTCGCTACCCTGACGGTATGACCACGCTGGTGCTCACCCTTGTCGGAGGCGATCGCGCCGGCCTCGTCGCGGCCGTCGCCGATGTCGTCGATCGCCACGGCGGCAACTGGGAGAACAGCCAGCTCGCCGAGCTGTCCGGCGTGTTCGCCGGGGTCGTCGAAGTCTCCGTCGCCCCGGCGCGCGCGGACGAGCTCCGCGAGTCGCTGTCGGTGCTCGACGGGCTGCTCTCCGTGACGGTGAACACGGGGACCGTGGCGGGGACGGATGCTGCCGCCGCCCCCGCCTTCACCCTCGAGGTCGTCGGCAACGACCACCCGGGCATCGTGCGTGACATCACCACCGTGCTGCGGGCGCACGACATCAGCATCGACCGGATGGCGACCGAGACCCGGGAGGCCGCTATGTACGGCGGGCGCCTCTTCCAGGCCACGGTCGTCGCCCGGCTCCCGGCATCCGTGGATCTCGATGCGCTGACCGGGGAGCTCGAGCGCCTGGCCGCCGAGATCCAGGTCGATGTGACGCTGGAGTCCTGACCGCGCAGTTCGTAACGTGCGGGTCAGGCGGCGGGCTCGACCGGCGTGAGGGCGCCGTACGCCCGCTCCAGCGCCTCGCCGACGTCCAGCAGTCGCTCCTCGTCGAAGCTCCGGCCCACCAGCTGCACGCCCAGCGGGAGCCCGTTCGCCACCCCGGTCGGCACCGACAGCGCCGGCACGTTGAGCAGCGGGATCGCCATCATCGCCCACTGCGCGTCCATGCAGCGCCGCATCTCGGCGACGCCCGCGATGTCGAGGTCCTGCGGCAGCGCCTGCTCCGCCGAGACGGGCAGCAGCAACGTCGGATAGCGCTCGAGCACGTCGCGCACCTGCGCGATGAGCGTCCCGCGTCGCGCGTAGCCGCCGATGTACGTCGCCAGCGACGGGGTGTCCGACCACCATTCTGCGGCGTTCGCGAGGTAGTGCTCGGCGGCCTTCTGCATGCCGTGGTCGCCGACCTGGCGCACGAGAGGCAGCGCCGTGGCGAACTCCTGCAGCACGAGCAGGTACCAGAGCCGGTAGGCCTCGCCCAGGGCGGGCACCTCGATCTCCTCCACGGTGTAGCCGGCGTTCTCCAGGGCGCGGGCGGCGTCCGTGAGGGCGGCATCGACGGCGGGATCCGGCGCGCGCACACCCGCGTCGCGGACGAGTCCGATGCGCCGACACGCCTCGGAGGCCGGCGGTCGCACCTCGCCGTGTGCGACGAAGGGGTCGCGCGCGTCCCTCCCGCTCAGCGCTGCGAGACCCCGCCGGACGTCGGCGATGGTCCGCGCGAGCGGGCCTTCGACGCCCATCGTCTGCACCGCGAGCGAGCGGTCGAGCTCGAGCGTGGCGTTGCTGGCGGGCACGCGCCCGGGCGTGGTGCGCAGGCCCGTGATCCCGGTCGCGTAGGCGGGATAGCGCACCGAGCCGCCGATGTCGTTGCCCTGGGTGAGCGGGAGCATGCCGGCGGCCACCGCCGCGGCGGCGCCTCCGCTCGAACCGCCGGGTGTGTGGGCGGCGCTCCACGGATTGAGGGTCGAGCCGTGCAGGTCGTTGTTGCTGAACCAGCGGAACGCGAACGCCGGAGCGTTGCTCCGCCCGATCGTGACGGCGCCCGACCGGCGCCAGGCGGCGGCCGTCGGTCCGTCCTCCGTGGCGATCGCGTCGGCCCACGCGACTACGCCGTCCGAGGTGGCGTAGCCCCGCTGGGGCGTGTTGATCTTCATGGCGGTGGGCACGCCGTGCAGGGGGCCCAGCGAGATTCCTGTCATGACGGCGGCGTCCGCCGCGTCGGCAGCCTGCAGCGCCTCTTCGGAGCGGATGTCGACGAGGGCGTTGACCGAGGGGTTGACGTCGTCGATGCGGGCGAGGCACGCCTCGACGAACTCGCGCGAGCTGACCTGGCGGCTCACCACCGCGCGGTGCATGTCGGTGGCGCTCCAGCGCCAGAGGTCGGTGGGGGGATTCCGGTCGGACACGTGAGGCTCCTTCTACGAGTAGGAGGCGAGCCTCCCACCGGGACGCTCCGCGTCCTTGCGCGATCGTGACCGCTGATCGGCCGTGCGTGACCGATGCCGGGCGGCCGCGCGCGAGCGGTGCGGCCGTTACGGGCGGGTAACACCGGCGAAACCGCCGGGGCTCGTGCCCGTCCTATCGTCGGAGGCGTCCGGATCGTCGCGCGGAGGGACGGTGAGCACGTGGACGTGACCGAACAGGATGCCGGCACCATCGTGTCGGGATACGGCTATCCCGAGGGCGGATCGGCCGCGGCCGACGGCATCGTGATGACCTCTCGCCGCACCGCGACGTTCACCGGGTCGCTCGCCCCGTGGGCGGCCGGCGTGCTGCGCGGATGCAGCGTCTCGTTCGACGCCCCCGTGCATGTGGCGCCCGCGCCGCATCGCCGGAGCACGCGCGACTACCTCGTCGGCACGCTGGTCTCGGGAGAGGCGGTGATCACGTCCCCCGACCGGCGGGTCCGCGCCGCAACGGGCAGCGTCGTCGTCTACCCGCAGAACCGCGACGTGACCCTGAGCTTCACCGACGCCTCCGAGTACTCGATCGTCGGCGTGAACGCCGGAATGCTCGGCGTCGCGCCGGCGGCGCTGGAGGGGCTGGCCCGGCGCGTGCTCGCGCCCCGGGACGCGTTCTCGTCCGCGCTCGCGGGGTTTTTCGCGGAGGCGCACCGGCAGCTTCCGGTGGCCTCGCCCCAGACCGCCCAGGAGAGCGAGGATGCGCTGCTGGCACTGATCCGGGCGATGAGCCGCGCCGGGGGCGGCGAGTCTTCGGAGGAGCTCCTGGATCGCATGCTGCGGTGGATCGAGAGTCACCTCACAGACGAAGATCTCGGCCCGGAGGCGGTCGCCCACGCCCACCACGTCTCGGTCGGCCACGCGCATCGCGCGTTCCGTCCGGCGGGGGTCACCATCTCGCAGCACATCCTGGCACGCCGGCTGGCGGGCATCCGGCGGGATCTCACGGCATCGCCCCGAGCCTCGGTGGCCGAGATCGGCGCACGGTGGGGGATCTACGATGCCTCGCGGGTCAGTCGTGCGTTCCGCCAGGCCTACGGCATCAGCCCGCGGGAGCACCGCCGGGCGCTGCAGACCCCGGGTCGCGTTCCCACTGCTGCGTGAGTCGCGACGCGGCTTCCGCCGTCAGCCCAGGTCGCGCAGCCGCGCCGCGAGCCCGGTGCCCTCGCCGGCCCGCCGCTCGGAGCCGACGGCGATGATGAGCAGCACCGCGCCGACCACCGACAGCGTGATCCACCACGGCATCGCCTCGATGCCGCGGCCGATCTGCACCATGAACGCGAGCAGGTTCTCGATCGGCAGCACGATGATGCCGATGAGGAACGGCGCGGCGAGGCGCTGCGTGGCGCCGACGAGGATCGCCGCGAGCGCGATCGCCATGACGAGGATCGCCCGCCACGTGCGTGGGTCGGTGTAGGTCGCGGCGACCGAGGCGCTCAGCATCGTCACGAGGCCGGGCGCGAGCAGCGCCCACGATCCGGTCCAGCCGGCGGGCCACGCGGTGATCGACCTGATCGGCGCGTCCACCGAAGGTGGGCGCAGCGCCAGTGCGCCGGCGGCGAGCAGGAACACGCCGAGGGGCAGCGAGAACCATTCGACGCGCAGGTCGCGAGGGCTCCACGCGACCACCGCTGTCACGAACGACACGGCGAACAGGAACCACACCGGCGGCAGCCCGGTCGGCCCGCGCAGGCCGCGAGCCGCGACCGCCACCATCAGCGTCAGGAAGCCGAGCAGCAGCGCCCACATGGTCCAGATGACG
>DATEOM010000061.1:0-6406 GCA_035274105.1 Microbacterium sp. | reverse complement strand
TCCTCGCCGCCGACGGGCTCTACGTCAACGAGCTCAACACGATGCCGGGGTTCACGCCGATCTCGATGTTCCCGAAGTGCTGGATCGCGTCGGGCATGTCGTACCCCGAGCTCATCACCGAGCTCATCGACACCGCACTCGAGCGCGCGAACCAGACAGTCGGAGTGCGCGCTCGCTGAGCACAGCGATCACCGGACCTCAGGGGGCGGGCGTCGCCTCGCCCCGGTCGAGGCACTGGCCGTCGACGGGGAGCACGCCGACGATCGGCGACAGTGCGTCGAGCACATCACGGCTCGACACGCCGTCGCCGTTCTCGTCGGCGGTCGTGTCGAGATAGATCTCCACGGCGGGTGTGCGGCCGAAGGTGGTCACCCGGAATCGCGGCGCATCGGAGTCGTCGATGATCCAGTCGACTCCAGCCACGTCCTGGCAGGGAAGCGTGGTCGGCCCCGGAGGTTCGACGCCGCACGTGAGCAGCACCTTCGAGTCTCCGGGTTCGCCCCACGCGCCGGTCGCCTGCGCGTCGGTCCACAGTCGCGCCTGGCCGCCCACCGTCCCCGGCAGGTGCGATGTGACTTCCGCGCACAGCGGGTCGTTCGCCGACTCCGCGGGGTCGAGGTCGACCGTCGTCGTGCAACCCGTCAGCCCGACAACGGTCGCCATCGTGAGGCCGAACGCAACCAGGGAGGGGAGAGCACGCACCATTCCAGGTTAACCCGGCGGCGCTGCCCGCTTCGTCCGCACCGGTAGCGTGGACGTGTGGTCGACGAGCGCAGGGATCCGACGGTGGGCGAGCTCAGCGAGGGGCGCATCCTGCGCCGGATCCTGGAGCGTCTGGGCGAATCGAACGCCCTCGTCGGGCCCGGCGACGACGCGGCCGTGATCGCCGCCGCGGACGGCCGGGTCGTGGCGACCGTCGACACGCTGGTCCACGGCCCTGACTTCCGCCTCGCGTGGTCGAGCGCGTTCGACCTCGGGTACAAATCCGCCGCCGTCAACCTCGCGGACGTGGCGGCCATGGGCGCGACGCCCACGGCCCTGCTCGTGGCCCTCGCGATGCCCGAGGCGACGCGCCTCTCGTTCGTCACGGGAATCGCGGACGGCCTGCGCGCCGCGTGCCGCGACCTCGCGCCCGGCTGCCGCGTCGAGGGCGGCGACCTCACGGTCTCCGACACGCTCACGATCGCGGTCACCGCACTCGGCGCGCTGGCGGGCCGAGCCCCCGTGCTGCGCTCGGGTGCCGAACCCGGCGACGTCGTCGCGGTGGCCGGCGAACTGGGGCGCGCGGCGCGGGGGCTCGGCATCCTCTTCGAGCGATTCACGGATGCCGCGGGCCACCCGATCGCGGTCGACGAAAGCCTCCTCGACCAGGCGCAGCTCGCCGACCTGGTGGCCCAGCTGCGTCCGTCACCTCCCGTGTGGCTCGGCCCCGAGGCGGCGGATGCGGGAGCCACGGCGATGATGGACGTGTCGGACGGCCTGGTGCTCGACGCCTCGCGCATGGCCGCGGCATCCGAGGTCACCATCGCCCTCGAATCGGCAGCACTCGGATCCGATGTCGCGTCCGCCCTCTCGGGCGGTGAGGATCACGCGCTCCTCGCGACTTTCCCGGCGGACCGGCTGCTGCCGCACGGATTCGTGCGCGTGGGCATCGTGCAGCCGCGCGGCGACGACGCGGTCCTCGTCGACGGCCGGCCCCATGACGGGCGCGCGGGCTGGGACCCCTACCGCGACTGGGACGCCGGCACGGGCTGATCCGGCACGACGGGTGGACGCGTTCGGTCGCTCAGCCGGCGGTGGTGGCCCACCACATCGCCGTGTCGCCGTAGCGCTTCGAGCGCGTGGCGACGAGCCCGTCGGGCAGGCTCGGCTCGGGGGAGCGCGAGGCGCGCTCGATCACGACGTCCGCCCCGCCCGAGAGCACGGGGACGAGCAGCGCGAGGGTCGACGAGAGCTCCGTCTCGCCCACGTCGTACGGCGGGTCGAGGAAGACCACGTCGAAGGGGCCTCGCGCCGAGCGGAGGAACGCATCGGCCGACGCACGGTGCACGCGGATCACGGCATCCGTCCCCACGGCCTTGGCCACACGACTCGCGTTGCGCTGCACGACGGTTGCGGCCCGCGGCGACTTCTCGACGAGGTCGGCGGATGCCGCACCGCGGCTCACCGCCTCAAGTCCCAGGGCGCCCGAGCCGGCATAGAGATCGAGGACGGCGGCGCCGCGCAGAAGGTCGGCGGATTCGAGCGCCCCGAACAGGGACTCGCGTACCCGATCGCTCGTGGGGCGGGTGCCGGCGTCCGGCACGTCGAGCACGAGGGAGCCCGCACGGCCGGCGATGATGCGCGTCACCCTCTCACGATAACGGGCCCCGCCATGCGGCCCGTCGAAGCCGGCGCCCCTATGATCGCGGGTGGGGGAGTCCTGCATCGATGGGGGTCGACATGAATCGCAGCGGCATCAGGGTTTCATCGGCGGTGGTGGCGTTCGTCGCGGCCGCACTCGTGCTCGCGGGATGCGCGAGCGGCGGCGGGACGCCGACGACATCCCCGACGACATCGGCATCGCCGTCCGAATCGCCCAGCTCCTCGCCCAGCGCCTCGCCGACGCCGACCGCGTCCGCCTCCGTGACCCTGCCCACCGACTGCAACGACCTCGCGTCGCCGGCGACGTGGCAGGATGCGGTCGGCGATATGACGCTGCAGAGCAACGGCGAGGGGTTCGTGCGTCCGGCTCCCGAGGGCGCCACTCTCGCGCTCGGCTGCGACTGGATCGTCGGCGATGCGACCGGGATGCTGCTGCTCATCAGCACCGCGACCCCCGAGGCCGTCAGCGCCGCCGTGGCGGACCTTCCCGCGCAGGGCTACACGTGCCAGGTCTCGGACGACTTCGGCGCCGACTTCTGCGTGCTGCCGGGACAGGGGGCCGACACCGAGGAGATGATCGTCGCGCGCGACGGCGTGTGGATCTACCTCTCCACGGTCAACCGCAACGGGCGCGCGTTCCTCTCGGAGATCGTCTCGTCGATCTTCGCCTGAGCAACGCGACGTCGCCGGTCGCTCCTAGACTCGTGGCGTGGCCTCCTTCACCCTCGACTCGAGCCTCGGCGGCGCGGTCGGCGGAAAGACGGCGGCCGCCCTCGAGCGCGCCTTCGGCATGACGACGGTGGGCGACCTGCTCGTCCACTATCCCCGCCGCTACGCCCGCCACGGCGAGCTGACCCCGATCTCGACGCTGCCTTTGGGCGAGCCGGTGACGATCGTCGCCGAGGTGCGCCGCGTCAGCGAACGCCGCATGAAGAACCGGAACGGGTCGCTGCTCGAGGTCGTGATCAGCGACGGCAACGGCGAGATGTCGCTCACCTTCTTCAACCAGTCGTGGCGGGTTCGCGATCTGCAGCCTGGCAGGCAGGGCATCTTCGCGGGCAAGGTGGGCATCTACAAGGGCGTACAGCAGCTCGCCCACCCCGACTACGAGCTCTTCGAAGACGCCGACACGGCACGAATGAAGGTGCAGGCGAACGCCAACCTGCCCATCCCGATCTATCCCGCCACCAGCACGGTCGCCAGCTGGCAGCTGCAGAAGACCGTGGAGCTCGTCCTCGACGGCCTCGGCGAGGTCCCCGAGCCCCTCACCGACGAGCTGCGCGCCCGGCACGGCCTGATCGAGGCTCGGGCGGCGATCGAGCACATCCACCGTCCGACCGACTTCGAGCAGATCGAGCCGGCACGCGAGACGCTGCGCATGCAGGAGGCCTTCGTCCTCCAGGTCGCGCTGCTGCAGCAGCGCCAGTTCGTCCGCGCCCTGTCGGCGACCAAGCGCTCGCCGGGCACGTTGCTGGAGCGGTTCGACGCCGCCCTGCCGTTCCCGCGGACGCCCGACCAGATCACGGTCGGCGACGACGTCGCGCGCGACCTGCAGGGCGACTGGCCCATGAACCGCCTCGTCCAGGGTGAGGTCGGCTCGGGCAAGACACTGGTCGCACTGCGCGCCATGCTCCAGGTCGCGCAGTCCGGTGGTCAGTCCGCCCTCATCGCCCCCACCGAGGTCCTCGCGGCGCAGCACGTGCGGTCGATCGCACGCATGCTGGGTCCGAAGCTCGCCCCCGAGCTCATGCCGACGCTCCTCACCGGGCAGCTTCCCGCGGCGGAGCGCCGCAAGGCGGCGCTCCGCGCCGCCTCGGGACAGGCGCTCATCGTGGTCGGCACGCACGCGCTCCTGAGCGAGAGCACGACCTTCGCCGACCTCGGCCTCGTGGTGGTCGACGAACAGCACCGGTTCGGCGTCGAGCAGCGCGAGTCGCTGCGCGCCAAGGGGTCGTCGCCGCACGCTCTGGTGCTGACCGCGACGCCCATCCCGCGCACTGTCGCGATGACCGTTTTCGGCGACCTCGACGTCTCGACGATCCGCACGATGCCCGCCGGGCGCGCCGGCATCGAGACCTACGTCGCGCCGCTGGCCGAGCGCTCGAGCTGGTTCGGGCGCGTGTGGGAGCGCATCGCCGAAGAGGTCGCGCAGGGGCGTCAGGCGTTCGTCGTGTGCGCCGCCATCGACGCCGAGAAGCTGACGAAAGACGACACTGCCGACGAGCCCGCCGGCGACACCGGCGGCGAAGCGAGCCGCACGCGCTGGGGCGTCGTGCAGGTCGCCGACCTGCTGTCGCGGCATCCGTCGTTCTCGGACATCCGGGTCGAGACCCTGCACGGCAAGATGCCGTCGGACGACAAGGACGCCGTCATGCAGGCCTTCGCCCGCGGAGACGTCGACGTGCTCGTGGCGACGACCGTGGTCGAGGTGGGCGTCGACGTGCCGAACGCGTCGACGATGGCGATCCTCGAAGCCGACCGGTTCGGCGTGTCGCAGCTGCATCAGCTGCGCGGGCGCGTGGGACGCGGCGGCATCCCCGGGCTGTGCCTCCTCGTGACCGAGGCGCCGCTCGGAACGCCCGCGCGCGAGCGGGTGGACGCTGTGGCCGCCACGCTCGACGGCTTCGCGCTGGCGGAGGTCGACCTCGAACTGCGCGGCGAGGGCGATGTGCTCGGCGACGCGCAGTCCGGCGCGCGGTCGTCGCTGCGGCTGCTGCGGGTCGTCAAGGACGCCGACATCATCTCCGAGGCGCGCGTGGCGGCCGAGCAGGTGCTGGCCGACGACCCGGCGCTGCTGCGGCATCCCGGGCTCGCGGCCGCTCTCGAGCGCAACGTCGGAATGGCCCAGCGCGCGGCCCTCGCCAAGAACTGAGGCGGCCGGCCGCCGCCGCGTCTCCCACTAGGCTGGACCGCATGAGCAGCCGGATCGCCGTCGTCCCGGGATCGTTCGATCCGCCGACTCTCGGTCATCTGGACGTGATCCGCCGTGCCGCTTCGCTGTACGACCAGCTCCACGTGCTCGTCGTGCACAACCCCGGCAAGGAGGCGATGCTGCCGATCGCACAGCGTCAGTCGCTGCTCGAGCAGTCGATCGCCGAAGGCGAGATCGAGGGTGACGTGATCGTCGCCTCGTGGAGCGTCGGCCTGCTGGTGGACTACGCGACCGATGTCGGGGCGGGCGTGCTCGTGAAGGGCATCCGCTCTCAGGTCGATGTCGCGTACGAGACGCCGATGGCGATCGTGAACCGGCACCTCGCGCACGTCGAGACGGTGTTCCTGCTGCCCGACCCCGCCCACGCGCTCGTGTCGAGCTCGCTCGTGCGCCAGGTCGCGTCACTCGGCGGCGATGTGTCTCCGTACGTGCCGCCCGCGGTGGCACGATTCCTCGACACCGGCGCGCGCGGCATCTGAACGGAAACCGCGGCTAGGCTGGAGCCGTGGTCAGAAAGCATGTGACGGGTCCGTTCGTCCTCCCGGTCCGCGACATCGCCCACCGCGCCGGCGAGATGCGCGAGCACACCCTCGAAGTCCCCGCTCCCGAGAAGTGGGGCGAGGGTCTCGTCGCCGTCGCCGAGGGTGAGCCCGTCGTCATCGACGTGCGTCTCGAGTCGGTGCACGAGGGCATCCTCGTCTCGGGAGACGTCGACACCGAGTACACGGGCATCTGCAGTCGCTGCCTCATCGACATCGCCGAAGGGCTCAAAGTCGAGTTTCAGGAGCTTTTCGCGTATCCTGGGGAGGAAGAAACTGACTTCGAGGTTCAAGACGACCACGTGGATCTTGAAACTCTGGTCAGGGAAGCGGTCGTCCTGTCGCTTCCGTTTCAGCCGGTGTGCCAGCCGGATTGCCCCGGACTCGATCCGATCACGGGTGAGCGACTGGCTGAGAACGCCGGAACGCCGCAGAGCGAGCCTCTCGATCCACGATGGGCCGCGCTCCAGGACTTCACCACGAGCCACGACGACGAAGCACCGCGCCCCCGCGGTTGACAGCGGCGTCGAGAACACAGAAGAGAGCTAGCCATGGCAGGTAACCCCCCGAA
>DATEOM010000060.1:0-5309 GCA_035274105.1 Microbacterium sp. | reverse complement strand
CCCTCGGTGCGGTAGTAGCCGGCGGCGAACAGCTGCACGCGCTGCAGGTAGGCCTCGGCGACCACCTCGGCGAAGGCCAGCCGCGGCCCGTCGCCGCCCACCGTGAACACCTGCCCGTTGGCGAACCGCACGTCGCGGGCGTCGGCGTCGAGCAGCCGGCCGGCGACCGCGGCCAGTCGCCCGCGAATCTCCTCGCACGCGAGCTTCACCGCGCCGCCGTTGAGGTCGGCGCTCGACGATGCGGCCGTCGCGGACGTGTTGGGCACCTTGTCGGTGCGGGTGGGCGCGACGCGCACCGCATCGAGCCGCACCCCGAGTGCGGTCGCGGCGACCTGCAGCATCTTGGTGTGCAGGCCCTGGCCCATCTCGGTGCCGCCGTGGTTGATCAGCACCGAGCCGTCCTTGTAGACGAGCACGAGCGCGCCGGCCTGATTGAACGACGTGAAGGTGAACGAGATGCCGAACTTCACCGGCGTCATCGCGAGGCCCCGCTTGCGGTCGGCGTGCGCCTCGTTGAACCGCGAGACCTCCCGCAGCCGTTCGTCGAGATCGGCGTCGGCGCGCAGCCGGCTCCAGATCGCCGAGAGGCGCTCGGCGTCCTTCACTGGCTGGCCGTAGTGGGTGGCCTGCCCGGGCCGGTAGAAGTTCTTCTCGCGGAGCTCGAGCGGATCGATTCCGAGCGCGGGCGCCGCGCGGCCCAGGATGTCTTCGATGAGGAACGCACCCTGCGGTCCGCCGAACCCGCGGAACGCCGTGTTCGAGGGCTTGTGCGTCTGCGCGACGCGGCCGTGCACGCGCACGTTCGGTATCCAGTAGGCGTTGTCGACATGGCAGAGGGCGCGGCCGAGCACCGGCTCGGAGAGGTCGAGGCTCCAGCCGCCGTCGGCGGTGAGCGTGGCGTCGAGCGCCTGCAGGCACCCGTCCGCGTCGAATCCCGCACGCCACGCCAGGTGGAACGGGTGGCGCTTGCCCGACATCGTGATGTCCTGCGTGCGGGTGAGCCGCAGGCGCACGGGGCGACCGGTGAGCTTCGCCCCCAGCGCCGCGATCGCCGCGAACCCGTGCGGCTGCATCTCCTTGCCGCCGAAGCCCCCGCCCATGCGCAGGCACTCGACGGTGACCTCGCTCGACGGGACGCCGAGCACGTGCGCGACGATCTCCTGCGTCTCGGACGGGTGCTGCGTCGAGCTCTCGACCAAGTAGCGCCCGTCGGGGTCGCGCACCGCGAACGAGGCGTGGGTCTCGAGCGAGAAGTGCTCCTGCCCGCCGACCACGCTCTCGCCCTCGAACACGAACGCGGAGGATGCGAGAGCGGATGCTGCGTCCCCGCGCGCGATCGTACGCGCCACGCCCTGGAACGACCCGGCGGCGATCGCCTCCTCCACGGTGATCAGCGACGGCAGCGGCTCGTACGACACCGTGACGGCGGCGGCACCTCGGCGCGCAGCATCCGGTGTCTCTCCCAGCACCCACACCAGCGCATGCCCGAAGAACATCGCCTCGGACGGGAAGAGGGGCTCGTCGTGCTTGACCCCCGCGTCGTTGACGCCCGGCACATCGTCGGCGGTCAGCACCCGCACGACCCCGGGCACGTCGTAGGCGGGTGCGACGTCGACGGTGACCCGCGCGTGCGCGACCGTGGACTGGACGGGCCATGCGGTCAGCACTCCGTGCGCGCGGGCAGCGAGGTCGTCGGTGTAGACGGCGGCTCCGGTGACGTGCAGCGCCGCGCTCTCGTGCACCGCGGGACGGCCGACGACCGGGTTCTCGGGGCGATCGGCGAGCGCGCTCATGCCGTCGCCTCCTCCGTGCCGGCCGACGCAGCGAACAGCGCAGGCAGCGCCGTGCCGAGCATGCGTGCGCGGTACGCGGCGCTCGCGCGGTGGTCGTCGAGCGGCGTCCCCTCGCGTTGCAGGACGACGGATGCTGCCGCCGCCGTCGCCCGGTTCCACGGGCGTCCGTCGAGGGCCTGCTCGGTCGCGTACGCGCGCAGCGGGGTCGCGGCGACGCCGCCGAGGCCGATGCGGACGTTCGTGGCGACGCCGTCGTCGAGATCGAGGGCGACGGCGACCGCCACCGACGAGATGTCGTCGAACCGCCGCTTCGCGATCTTGTGGAACGCGGTGACGCCGGCCAGGGGAAGCGGGATGCGCACGGTCCGGATGAGTTCGCCCCGACGCCGGACCGAGGTGCGGTACCCCGTGAAGTAATCGGCCAGGTCGACCTCGCGCTCACCTTCCGCGGAGACCAGCACGAGGCTGGCGCCGAGCGCGAGGAGCGCGGGCGCCGCGTCGCCGATGGGGGACGCGGTGCCGAGGTTGCCGCCGAGGGTCGCGCGGTTACGGATGAGTCGTGACGCGAACCGGGGGAGCAGCTCCGAGAGCAGCGGGACGCGCGGGCCGACGCGGCGCTCGATCTCGGAGAGGGGCACGGCGGCGCCGATCTCGACCCGTTCGTCGGTGACGTCGAGAACCCGCAACTCGGGCAGCCGGTCGATCGCGACGACGAGTGGCGCGCGGGCGGCGCGGAGGTTCACATCCACGCCCCAGTCCGTGCTGCCGGCCACCGCGAGCGCATCCGGCTCGTCGCGCAGCAGCTGCAGCGCGTCATCCAGGCTCGTGGGTCGCACGAACCGCCCGTCGCTCGCGTGGACGTCGGTGGCGACCGCGGGCGGCGCCGGCTCCGTCAACCGTTCCCGCAGCGGATCATCGGGCCGCGGCATCCCGAGCGCGAAGGCCGCATCGCGGATAGGCCGGTAACCCGTGCAGCGGCACAGGTTGCCGCCGATCGCATGCAGGTCGAACCCGTTCGCCCCGTGCTCGGCGTCGGCCGTGCCCGCCCCCCGATCTGCGCGGTAGAACTCGGCGGCCATCGCGCACGCGAAGCCGGGTGTGCAGTAGCCGCACTGCGAGCCCCCGGCGGCCGCAAGCTGCTGCTGCACCGGATGCAGGTCATCGGGCGAACCGAGACCCTCGGAGGTCACCACCTCCTGCCCGTCGAGCGCGTGCACGGGCAGCAGGCAGGCGTTGACGGGCGTCCACACCGTGCCGCCATCGGCGCCCGCCGTGGCGAGCAGCACGGCGCACGCGCCGCACTCGCCCTCGGCGCACCCCTCCTTGGCGCCGGTCAGGCCGAGACCGCGCAGCCAGTCCAGCGCGGTGGCGTGCGCGACCGTGCCCACGAGCGGGACGACCCGCCCGTTGACGGTCACAGCGCTGTCACGGTTCGTGCGGATGCCGGGAGTCTACGCCGCGCCCTCGACGCTGCGAAGGTGCGCCGCGCACCCTCTGGACACGTCCCGCGGGCAAGAGGATCGTTGGCGGCGGCACAACCACTGGGAGGCTGTCATGTTCACACCCGATCGGCCGTTTTCGAGCTTCGCCGTCCCCGACGTCGGCGAGGCCGTGGCCTTCTACCGTGACACTCTGGGGCTCGACGTCACGGTGTACGAAGACATGGGCGGAGGATTCACCATCGCCCTGCCCGGCGGCGGCGCTGTCTTCGTCTATCCGAAGGAGGACCACGAACCGGCCGTGTTCACGATCCTCAACTTCAACGTCCCCGACGTCGAGGCCGCCGTCGACGACCTCAACTCGCGGGGCGTCGTCACGAAGATCTACACCGACCCCGACTACGGCACCGATGAGAAGGGCATCTCGCGCGGCTTCGAGGGCGGCCCCGACATCGCGTGGTTCAAAGATCCCGCGGGCAACGTCATCTCGGTCGGCATGATGATGCCGGAGATGATGGGCGAGAAGTAGAGCGAACGGATGCTGCGGCCCGGCGGAGTGCGCGGGCCCGCGGCATCGGTGGTTCGGGCAGCTTCGAGGCGCTCGTCGGCCGGTCAGTCAGACGTCGGCCGTACGACGACGTGCACAGGATTGAACCCCTCGGGGGTCAGCAGCAGTTCGTCCTCCGCGCCGTCCAGGGAGAGCAATCGGGCTTCGCAGGCCGGCGCCTCCGGCGCTGGGCAGCGGCTGTAAACGATCCCCGTGCCGTCGGGTGCGTATTCCGGATAGACGTCGATGCGCGTGCCCTGGGGATCAGTGAGCTGTTCCAGCTCGGAGCCGTCGGGCCGGACTCGATGAACGCTGATGACGCCTTGGGTGCCGGCGTCTGCTTCGCCGCTCATAAAGGTGATCCATTCGCCGTCCGGCGACCAGTCGGGCCGTGCCCCGAGGCCCCAGTCGGTGATCCGCGTCAGCCCCTGGCCGTCGGCGCCGACCGTGAAGATCGCGGTCCGACCTGCGTCGTCTCGGCCTTCGACCGCGATCGTCTGCCCGTCCGGGCTGAA
Source organism: Microbacterium sp. (assembly GCA_035274105.1). Classification (GTDB taxonomy): domain Bacteria; phylum Actinomycetota; class Actinomycetes; order Actinomycetales; family Microbacteriaceae; genus Microbacterium. The sequence continues at coordinate 1,015 of DATEOM010000060.1, read as the reverse complement.
ATCGAGGAAGAGGAAGCTCGACAGCGCACCGTCGTCGCCCCCGCCGGCGCACCCGGGAATCTCCACGATGCGATTGATCGCGCCGTCTCCGACGTCGACCGTGCCGATCCAGCACACGCCGTCGGGGAACGCCTCGGACGGTCCCTCGGCGGAGTCGAAGCCGACCAGAGTGCCATCGGGCGCCCATGCGGCGCCCCCCATCCCGAGGCAGGCTCCGGTGCACGACGTCAGGGCGCGGTCACCCGAGCCGGCGGCCGTGGTCAGCCAGACGTCCGTCACGTCGTCGTGCACGTGGTCGTATGCGATCCACTCTCCGTCGGGCGACCAGTCGGGATGCCACCGATTGCCCGGGCCGCCGGGCAGCCGCTGGAAGCCACTGCCGTCAGGGCGGACGAGCGCGAGATCGATGGCATCCCAGAACGCCTGGTAGAGCAACCACTCCTCGCCGTCCGCGACGGTCGGCGTCGCTGCGGCTGTCGGTTCCGGCGATCGCGACGAAGCGGGCGCTTCGCCGGGCGAGCACCCCGCCAGCGTGACGACGAGCGTCGCGCCCACGGCGATGCACGCCACCGTTGCACGGTCCCTGCTCTGCGCATGCGTCATAGCATCCCCCGGAAAACCAGAGCCCGGTGCCCCACGAAACCACCCTGGGCGCACGCGCGCAAGGGGTCACGCGGACGCCGGATGGCGCACCGACCGGGCCACGTCATCTCGGTCGGCATGATGATGCCGGAGATGATGGGCGAGAGGTAGCCCCGATCACGGCAAGGCGGGCCACCGCTCAGGGCCGAGCGAGCCCGCCGGGTACTCGTCGAGGGGCACATCGCCCGCGCGCCACGCCGCCAGCACCGGGTCGACGATGCGCCACGACTCCTCGGCGGCGTCGCCGCGCACCGAGAGGGTCGCGTCGGCGTCGAGGATGCCCGAGAGCACTTCGCCGTAGGCCTTGAGTGCGCCCTCGCCGAGGTCGGCGCCGATCGTCGCGCGCTCGAGCTCGAACGGGTCGTCGCCGCCG
>DATEOM010000059.1:0-5422 GCA_035274105.1 Microbacterium sp. | reverse complement strand
CGGGCGACCGGTCGCCGCCAAGCGCCGCGCGACGGCACCCGAGGTCGTGCTCGAGCGCGTCGGCGGCCGCGACTTCCGTGTGGATGCCGGCGGGTTCTGGCAGGTCCACCGCCTCGCGGCGCACACCCTCACCACGACCGTCTCCGCCGCGCTCCGGGCCCTTCCCGGCGATGCGCCCGTGGACCCCGACGCATGGCACCTCGACCTCTACGGCGGTGTCGGCCTCTTCGCCGCGACGCTCGGCGACCTCGGCGGATCCTCGACCCGCGTGACCAGCGTCGAGTCCGATGCCCGCGCCACCGAGCACGCGGGGGAGAACCTCGCCGGCTGGGTGGGCGCACGTGCCGAGACCGGGCGCGTCGACCGGTGGCTCGCGCGGCTCGCGGCCGAGGCATCCACTCCCGAACGCGAGCGGCTGTCGCGGGGCGTCGTCCTGCTCGACCCGCCCCGTTCGGGAGCGGGCCGCGAAGTGGTCGATCACCTCACCGCGCTCGCGCCGTCGACGATCGTCTACGTCGCCTGCGACCCGGTCGCGCTCGCGCGCGACATCGCGACCTTCCGCGCCGGTGGGTACGACGTCGCAAGTGTCGATGGCCTGGACCTTTTTCCGAATTCGCATCACGTCGAAGCCGTGGCGGTTCTCACCCGCGCGTGACTCTCGTCGGTAGGCTGGCGGCATGACGCGGGTGGCCTTCATCGATGATCACGAGTCGGTCCGACTCGGCCTCGAGGCGGCATGTGCGCGCGCCGAGACCATGAGCGTCGCGTTCTCGGGCAACACGGTCACCGAGTACGTCGACTGGCGTGCGATGTCGCGGCAGGCGCCCGCAGACGTGGTCGTGCTCGACCTGACGCTCGGCGACGGCACCACGGTCACCGAGAACGTGCGGCGTCTCGTGCTCGACGGCTCGAGCGTCATCATCCACAGCGTTGCCGACCGGCCCGCGGCCGTGCGCGAGGCACTGTCCGCCGGTGCCGCCGGCGTCGTCAGCAAGTCCTCGCCCATCGGCGACGTGATGTCGGCGGTGCGCACGGTCGCGCGCGGCGAGCCGCTCAACAACGTCGAATGGGCCAGCGCCGTCGAAGGCGACCGCGCGTTCGCCGACGCGCAGCTGTCGGCGCGCGAGCGCGACGTGCTGCGCCTCTACGCCGCCGGGCTGCCGCTCAAGGTCGTCGCCGATCGCCTCGGGGTCGCGTACTCGACGGCGAAGGAGAACATCACGCGCATCCGCGTCAAGTACGTCGAGGTCGGCAGGCCCGCGCCGACGAAGATCGATCTGCTGCATCGCGCCGTCGAGGACGGGATCCTCGTCGAGCCCTCGGCGGACCCGGGAGACGCCACGCGTGGCCGCTGACGCACAGACCGGCGTGCTCGACACGGCGTGGGGGCAGATCCCGCACTCGCCGCAGACGACCGCCGGGATCGGGTCGTTCACACGGTCACGCGTCGAGCGCATCATCTCGCTCGTCGCCGGCGGCTTCGGCTCGCTGATCCTCGGGCTCCAGTCGTTTCTGAACGCTCTGGGCCCGGCCCCCGAGCGACCAGGGTGGCACGTGCCGCTGATGGTCGTCGTCTTCGGCGCCCTCGGCGTGATGGTGCTCGCGTGCGTGATCGGCCGTGCGGTTCGCCCGGCAGCCGGCGTGTTCGCGATCGTCTACGTCCTCGTGCTCCTCGTGTGGCCGATCGCGACGGCAGGGGTGGCGCCCCCCACGGCGGAGGAGCCGTGGATCTGGTACCTGCTCAATCTCGCGACCCTGGCCGCCGTCCTCGCCTTCCCCTTCCCGCTGCAGATAGTCTTCACGATCGCGCTGCCGCTTCTCTTCGGCGTCGTGCGGATGATCCAGGTCGAGTTCGCGGCCGAGTACTGGCCGGTCGTCATCCTGGACGTCACCTTCGCGCTCCTCCTGGGCGGGGTCATCCTGACGCTGGGGTGGCTGTTCCGTTCGGTGGCGGTGAACGTCGACAAGACCCGCGCACAGGCGGTCTCCTCGTATGCGCAGGCAGCCGCCGCCGATGCCGCCGAGCAGGAGCGCGTCGCGGTGGCGGCGTTGATGCACGACAGCGTGCTCGCGGCGCTGATCGCCGCCGAGCGGGCGACCACTCCTCGCGAGCGCACTCTGGCTGCGACCATGGCTCGCGAGGCCCTGACCCGGTTGGCCAACACCGAGCAGGACGAGCACGAGGGACCCGACGAACCGTGGCTGCCGGTCGCCCTGGCCGAGGAGATCGCCCAGGCCGCCCGCGAGCTCGGGATCGACGTCGATGTGCAGCGTGAGATCGATCCCGGTGCCCCGCCCATCCCCGGACGCGTGGCTCGCGCCATCGCGCTCGCCGCGACGCAGGCCGTCGCGAACGCGCTGCAGCACGCCGGTGGCGCGGGGCTGGGCGTCGTGCTGCGTGCCGCGTACGGGACGGTCCGCGTCGAGGTCCACGATGCCGGCGAGGGATTCGACCTCGACGCCGTGCCGGACGACCGCCTCGGCATCCGGGCGTCGATCATCGCGCGCGTCGCCGCGGTGGGCGGACGCGCCGATCTGGAATCGGGACCCCACGGCACCGTCGTGCGGCTCACCTGGCAGGAGCCGTCGTCATGATCAGCGTCAAGAACGTCCTCACGGTGCTCGGTGTCGCATTCACGGCCTACTTCGCCGCCCGAGGTCTGCTGTGGACCGGGCAGCCGATCCCGCATCCGCTCGTCATCGTCATCGCCGTGGGCATGTATCTTGCGACGACGTGGCTCTGCATCTTCTGGCAGCCGGCCGTGCGTGATTCCGGGTCGGGCCCACGTGCTGCCGGCTCGTCGAACGCGGAAGCACCCGAGAGCCTCGAGGCCCAGGCGGCGCCGCATCCGGCCGGCGAGGGCATCCGCGGGCCGCTCCCACTGCCCGTCACGGCCCAGGTCCTCGCGCTCGCCTGCGCGGTCATCGTGCCGAACGCGATCCCGCTCGCGGTCGGCGAGACAGCGCGCCTGGCCTCCTTCGCCACGTGGTACCTCGGCGGGATCGGCGCCCTCATGACGATCGTGATGGTGCGCCGCCGCCCCTGGACGGCGTGGACGGGAATCGTCCTGCTCACGATCGCGTCGTTCTCGTGGATGGGCCCGCTCGACGCCCTCGGGCTCGGGCTCGTCGGCTCGATCGTGTGGGTGACGTGTGCGCAGCTGCTCGTGTTCTCGATGGACCGTGCCGCCCGCGACACCTCGCGCCTGACGCGCCTGCAGCGGGCCGCCACCGGATGGCAGACGTCGCAGGTCGTGCGCCAGCGTGAGCGGCGCGTCCAGGTGCAGCGGGCGCTCGCCGTCGCCGGGCCCGTGCTCACGCGCACCGTTGCGCACGCGGGCGTGCTCACCGACGCCGACCGCCTCGAGGCGCGCATCGCCGAAGGCCGGCTGCGCGACGAGATGCGCGGACCCCGCCTCCTCGACGATGAGGTGCGTGGCGAGCTCGAACGCGCACGGCGCCGCGGCGCCAACGTCACCGTCCTCGACGAGGGCGGACTCGACGACGTCGACGATGAGACGCTCGGCATCATCCGCGCCCAGCTGGCCGAGGCGCTGCGCGCGGCGAGCTCTGACCGCCTCTACATCCGCACGTCGCCCGACGAGCGCGTCGCGGTCACCGTCGTCGGCCGGTCACCGTCGATGGGGGGACCCAGCGACGAGGACTCCGTCGACCTCTGGCGCGAGATCCCGCACCCGGGCCGCGCCTGACCGGCACGTCTGGACGGGGACGGATGCTGCGTCCCCGCGCCTTCGCGGACGTCTGAGCCGCGCGTACCGGAGGCAGCCTCGCTCCCCGCCGGAAAGGGGGAGGGGATTCCGGACGGAGAGCGGGAGATGAAGGAGGCGAGGGGCGGCGAAGCCGCCCGCCCCTCGCCTACGCGGACGGTTACCCGAAAACCATCCGCATGGCCGGATCCGGGGCATCCGCTCAGCGGTGCCGGATCGACCGAACGCAGAAGCGTTCCAGCGAGTCAAGTATCTCGGGGTCGCAAGGGATGTGTCTGTAGGTATTTCGGGGGACAAACCAGCCGGCCGTGGACCGGGTCCACAAATCCCCGCTGACGGCGCTCGCGTCAGGCGCTCCCGAACCGGCCCCAGCCGAGATCGCGGTTCAGCGGCTGCCGGAGGCTGCGCTGCGAGAGCTGCCACGCCGTGCGGTTCTCGCGGTCGTCGGCGACGGCCTCCGCCGCCTCGCCCGTGTACGCCTCGCTCACGACGGCGATGAGCGCGGCGAGCTCTTCCTCGGTCGGCGCACCACGGTGGACCTCGATGGTCGGGCCCTGGGGCGCAGCATCCATGTCGATGCCGTCTGCGAGGCTCACAGCGGGATGTTCCCGTGCTTCTTGGGCGGCAGGCTCGCGCGCTTGCCGCGCAGGGCGCGCAGCGCCTTGGCGATCGAGACGCGCGTCGCGGCCGGCTCGATGATGCCGTCGAGCTCGCCGCGCTCGGCGGCGAGGAACGGCGAGGCCACGTTGTAGGTGTACTCGTTCGCGAGGCGGGTGCGGACGGCGGCGACGTCCTCGCCGTTCTCCTCGGCCTTCTTGATCTCGCCGCGGTACAGGATGTTGACGGCGCCCTGGCCGCCCATCACCGCGATCTCGGCCGTCGGCCACGCGAGGTTGATGTCGGCGCCCAGCTGCTTGGAGCCCATCACGATGTACGCGCCGCCGTAGGCCTTGCGGAGGATGACGGTGACCAGCGGCACGGTCGCCTCGGCGTACGCGTACAGCAGCTTCGCACCGCGGCGGATGACGCCGGTCCACTCCTGGTCGGTGCCGGGGAGGTACCCGGGCACGTCGACGAGGGTGACGATCGGGATCGAGAACGCGTCGCAGAACCGCACGAAGCGGCTGGCCTTCTCGCCGGCCTCGATGTTGAGCGTGCCCGCCATCTGCGACGGCTGGTTGGCGATGATGCCCACCGAGCGGCCCTCGATGCGGCCGAAGCCGATGACGATGTTCGGGGCGAACAGCGGCTGCACCTCGAGGAAGTCCTCGGCGTCGACGATGCCGCGGATCACCTGGTGGATGTCGTACGGCTGGTTCGGCGAGTCGGGGATGACCGCGTTCAGCGCGCGGTCGGCATCCGTCGTCTCGAACTCGAAGCCCGTCTCGTAGACCGGCAGCTCCGCCATGTTGTTGTCGGGCAGGAAGCCGAGCATCGAGCGCACGTAGTCGATCGCGTCGTCCTCGTCTTCGGCGAGGTAGTGCGCGACGCCGGAGCGCGTGTTGTGCGTATACGCGCCGCCGAGCTCCTCCATGCCGACGTCCTCGCCGGTGACGGTCTTGATGACGTCCGGGCCGGTCACGAACATCTGGCTGGTCTTGTCGACCATCACGACGAAGTCGGTGAGAGCGGGGGAGTAGACGGCGCCACCGGCGGCCGGGCCCATGATGATCGAGATCTGCGGGATGACGCCC
>DATEOM010000058.1:0-6803 GCA_035274105.1 Microbacterium sp. | reverse complement strand
CCCGAGCCGCTGGCGGTGAGCAGCACGTCACCGGCACCGATGGCCGGGGTGGTGACGTCACCCAGCAGATGGACGTCGAGGCCGAGGTGCATGAGACGCATCGCGGTCATGCGCAGCGCGATGCCGGAGCGTCCCGCTGCGCCGACGAACACGCGGTCGGCCGACAGGATCAGTCCTGCGAGGGCGTCGAGCTGCTCCGAGCTCGCGACCGCGGTGCGCTCGGCGGCGCGCAGCGCTTCGTTCGCGACGAGCGAGATCGCTGCGGCGGACGAGATGGTGACGGAGGTGCCGGGCATGCCCTTCAGCGTCGCCGCTCCGGCAGGCGCGTGCGCTCCTCCCCGCGAACAGTCCTGACTACCCGAAAGGAGAGGTGCTCGTAGGATAGGCCGGTGACCGACGACCTCACGCGCACCGCGACCGCACGCCGCGCCGCCGCCGACCAGGCCCGCGCCCTCTCCGAGCAGCGCGATCGTTACGCCCTGACGCTCGAGTCCCTGCTGGCGACGCTGCGCTCACCTCGCCTCGACGACCGCGCGGCGCGCACGATGGCGCTCGACGTGGCGGCCGGCGCCCTCGTCGGGCTGCGGGTGCAGACCGATCGGCAGAGCGCCGCGCTCGAACCGGTGGTCGGCGCCTTCGAGCGGCTGCGCGGCGATCTGCGTCCCCTCGTCCGGTACAGCGAGCTCGACGTGCAGTTCGTCGAGCCGCCGGCCAATGGTCGAGCGCTTCCCGGCGACATCGCCCACGCTGCGCGCGCGATCGTGCGCACGGCGGTGCTCGCGATCGTGGACCGCGGCGAGACGAGCCGCGTGCGCATCCAATGGGATTGCGACGGACTGCACCTGCTCATCGCGATCCGCGACGATGGCCGCGGCGAGCTGACGCTCCACGACGACGCCCTCCGCCCGGTCGCCGAGCAGGTCGCCGCCCTCGCCGGGCATCTCTCGGTCGCCTCGACGCCCGGCTGGGGCTCGGAGATCGGCATCCGTCTCCCGCTCGATCCGCCGGCGGAACCGGAGGACCTTCCCGATGCCGTGGACGCCAGCCCCCGCGAGCGCGATGTGCTGCGACTGGTGGTCGCCGGCCGCCGCAACCGCGACATCGCGCAGACCCTCGGCGTGAGCGAGAACACCGTGAAGTTCCACGTCTCGAACCTGCTGCGCAAGTCGGGTGCCGCCTCCCGCACCGAGCTCGTCGCCCTCGCACGAGGCTGAACCCACTCGTTCGATGAGTGACATGCCTCTCCGAACGGGCAGGCGACCACCGGCTCGTGATCAGAGGGTCACGCTCGCGAGCCGCCGCACCGCCTCGGAGATGGTTTCCGGCGAGCAGGCGAGGTTGATCCGCGCGGCGACCGTGGCCGCCAGCCACTCCCGACCGTGGGCGAACCCTTCCCGCGTCGCGATCAGCCCGAACTGGCCGGCCCGGAAGGTGACCTCTTCCGGCAGCGAGCGGATGAGATCGGTCATGCGGTCTGACTCGGCCACGAACATCGGCAGCACGTCGTCGGAGTAGATTTCCCACTTCTCGCTCGTGCGCCGGCGGAGAGTCGACATGGGATCGGCAGACGTCGGATTGACGGGCATCGTTGCTGCTCCTCAGTCGCGGTTGCGGAAGATCTCGAGGCCGCGGGTCTCATCGAGTCATGACGGTCATATCGTCTCGATCGCTTAAGTCATTCGAGCCTATCTGGGACATCCACTCCCCCGCGCTCGCGGGCGTACGCCGAGTGCATACATAAAAGTGGGATCGATCAAGATTCTTCACAGAATGCCGGTTTATGTACACATTGGTTCCGGTCCACGCGCGCGGCCGTTCGTTCATGGTCTTTCGCGTCACGAGCGCGTGGGACTTCGGTCTGAGTTAAGAACCGACGATCTTGCTACGGCTCAACGTCATCCCAGCTCGTCTAGGCCACCTACCGTCGATGGCATGGCAGGAGACGAGCAGGCAGCGACGGCCGTGCCGACGCGCGCCGTCTACTTCGTGTCGGACAGCACCGGCATCACCGCCGAGACGCTCGGCAACGCCCTGCTGGCCAACTTCCCCGGATTCCGGTTCGTGCGGCACACGATCCCCTTCGTCGACAGCCCCGACGGGGCGGCACGCGTCGTGGGACAGATCGCAGAAGACGCGGCGACCGGACTCGCACCGATCGCGTTCACGACGACGAAGGATGCCGCGGTCAGCGCGGTGCTCGCATCCGCTCCTGCCACGCGCATAGATCTGCTCGGCGGCCACCTCACCGAACTCGAGTCAGCACTGGGGACGACGGCGTCGGAGCAGCTCGGTCAGTTCCACACGCTCGGAGATGCCACGCAGTATTTCGCTCGCATGCGCGCGGTCGAGTACGCCATCGAGCACGACGATGGACAGAGTTCGCGAGCGCTCGACATCGCCGACGTCATCATCATCGCGCCGAGCCGCTGCGGCAAGACGCCCACGACGATGTACCTGGCGCTGCAGTACGGCCTTCTGGTGGCGAATTACCCGCTCACGGAGGACGACTTCCCGACGGACGGCCTGCCTGGCCTGCTCGCGGCGTACGCGTCGCGGTGTTTCGGCATCACCACGACCCCCCTCCGGCTGAGCCAGGTGCGCCACGAGCGTCGTCCGGACTCCCGCTATGCGAGCCTCGCGCAGTGCACGCGTGAGCTCCGCCGCGCCGAAGATCTCTACCGCCGCAACCGAGTCCCGTTCCTGAACTCCTCGACCAAGAGCGTCGAGGAGATGTCGGCCGTGATCCTGCAAACCCTCAGGCTCCGTCCCTGACCCCTCATGAAGGAGAGTCCCCGTGACCAACATCCTCTGGTTCGACGAGATCGGCATGGCCGATCTGCCTCGCGTGGGCGGCAAGAACGCCTCGCTCGGTGAGATGATCTCGAATCTCTCTCACCTCGGCGTCCGCGTCCCGGGCGGCTTCGCGACGACAGCAGACGCTTACGGCCAGTTCTTGGCGCATGGCGATCTCCGGGGCCGGATCCGGCACGCGATCGCCGGGCTCGATGTGGACGACGTGACCCAGCTCGCGCACGTGGGCGCGGAGATCCGTTCGTGGATCGAGGCGCACCCCCTCCCGGCCGACCTCGAACGCGACATCCGCGCGGCTTTCGATCGCCTGATCGAGACGGATGCTGAGCCCGAGACCGTCACGTGGGCGGTGCGCTCATCCGCGACGGCCGAAGACCTGCCCGACGCCTCGTTCGCGGGTCAACAGGAGACGTTTCTCAACATCGGTGGCATCGACCACGTGCTCGCCGCCATCCGCAGCGTCTACGCGTCGCTCTACAACGATCGCGCGATCGCGTACCGCGTTCACCACGGCTTCGCACATGACGACGTCGCCCTCTCGGCGGGCGTGCAGCGTATGGCGCGCTCTGATGTCGGCGCGTCGGGTGTGATGTTCACGGTGGACACCGAATCAGGCTTCGATCAGGCCGTCTTCATCACGAGCTCCTACGGGCTCGGCGAGGCCGTCGTGCAAGGGGCCGTGAACCCGGATGAATTCTACGTATCGAAGCCTGCGCTCCGAGCGGGCCGGCCGGCGGTCCTGAAGCGTTCAGTCGGAGAGAAGGCCATCGCCATGCGCTACACCAGCAGCCGAGAGGCGGGATCGAGCACCGCTTTCGTGGACGTCCCGGACTGGTCGCGTGCGCAGTTCTCGATCACCGATGCCGAGCTCGAGGAGCTGGCCAGACAGGCCCTCGTCATCGAAGACCACTACGGGCGCCCGATGGATATCGAGTGGGCCAAGGACGGCGTCGACGGGCAGCTCTACATCCTGCAGGCTCGGCCGGAGACGGTGGTCTCCCGCGCATCGGCCAACGTCATCCGCCGCTTCCGGCTGCACGAGCGGGGCAGCGTCGTGGCCGCCGGCCGCGCCATCGGTCAGCGCATCGGAGCCGGCCCCGTCCGTGTTCTCAGCGACGTGTCGCAGATGAGTCAGTTCCAGAGCGGAGACGTCCTCGTCGCCGACATGACCGACCCGGACTGGGAGCCGATCATGAAGCGCGCGGCGGCGATCGTCACGAACCGCGGCGGCCGCACGTGTCACGCGGCGATCATCGCGCGCGAGCTGGGCATCCCCGCCGTCGTGGGCACCGGTGACGCCACCCGCACTCTCGCTGTCGGCCAGCCCGTCACGGTCTCGTGCGCCGAGGGCGACACCGGTTTCGTCTACGACGGCATCCTCGAGTTCGAAGAGGACGTGACGCACCTCGACGAGATGCCCGCGACGCCGGTCAAGATCATGATGAACGTGGGAACCCCCGACCAGGCGTTCTCCTTCTCGCGGCTGCCTCACCGCGGCGTGGGGCTGGCGCGCCTGGAGTTCATCATCAACCGGCAGATCGGCATCCACCCGAAAGCGCTCCTCGAGTTCGACGCCCTTCCGCATGAGCTGCGTGAAGAGATCGCCCCTCGCATCGCCGCCTACCCTTCGCCGCGCGAGTACTTCGTGCAGCGCGTCGCCGAGGGGGTTTCGATGATCGCCGCAGCCTTCGCACCCGAGCCCGTCATCGTTCGCATGAGCGACTTCAAATCGAACGAGTACGCCAACCTCATCGGAGGCGAGCGCTACGAGCCCGACGAGGAAAATCCCATGATCGGATACCGGGGAGCCTCGCGATACATCTCGGAAGACTTCCGCGCCTGCTTCGAGATGGAGTGCGAAGCACTCAGGTACGTCCGCGATGAGATGGGCCTCACGAACGTCCAGGTCATGGTGCCGTTCGTCCGCACCGTCGGCGAGGGCCACGCCGTCGTCGAGCTGCTCGCCGAGAACGGGCTGCGCCGGGGCGTCAACGACCTCAAGGTCATCATGATGTGCGAGGTGCCGACCAACGCCCTTCTCGCCGAGGACTATCTCGAGTTCTTCGACGGCTTCTCGATCGGCTCGAACGACATGACGCAGCTCACCCTCGGGCTCGACCGGGACAGCTCGCTGGTCGCCGGCACCTTCGACGAGCGCGACCCCGCCGTGCTGAAGCTCCTGTCTCTCGCGATCACTGCCTGCCAGCAGAGAGGGAAGTACGTCGGCATCTGCGGCCAGGGTCCCAGCGACCACCCCGACCTCGCAGAATGGCTCGTGTCGCAGGGCATAGAGTCGATGTCGCTCAACCCCGACACCGTGGTGGACACATGGCTTCGGATCGCGGCGACGGCGAATGCGGGCGAGATCGTCGCCGAGGTCGTCTCCGAGGTGGCTTCGTGATGGCTCGGCGGATATCGCCGCGCCGGCTCCTCAACGTGAGACCGCGCGCCCTCAGCGCGGCGAGGTCCGGCTGACCTCGATACCCCGCACGAAGAGGTCCACGCCGAACGCGAAGTCGGCCGCCGCGTCCTCGTCGCGATCCGCCGAGAGACTCAGACCGGGAGCCACCACCCCCAGACTGTCGTACTGCATGCGCTGCTGCTCCTGAGAGACGTGTCCCAGCACGAAGTGCAGCAGGACGTCGGCCGCACGCCGGGCGACGTCCGCGTCGGATCCGTCAGCCGCGATGGCCGCGGCCAGGCCGTCATGCGCCGTCGTCGAGCCGAGCCCCATCGCCAGCGTGCTGGACACCACCTCGGCGCCGTCGCGATACGCCAGGAGCGCGTTGCGCAGCGCTACGGCCTGAGAACGCGTCTGATCGCCGCCGTCCGATCGCGGGCGCGCGGATGCCGCCGGCGCGACGATGCGGTCGGCGAGCTCCGCGAGGAGGCTCTGCTTATTGGGGAAGTGCCAGTACAGCGCGCTCGGCTGGACGCTGAGCGCCGCCCCGAGTCGGCGCATCGTGAGCTCGGCGAGCCCCTCGTCGTCGAGGATCTTCAACGCCATGCGGGCCACGTCCTCGCGCGTGTGACGCCGTGGGTTTTCGTTTCTCGCCATGGCCCCAACTATAGTGAACAGCGTTCTAGTGAACAGCGTTCACGTGAACGCCGTTCACTGGTCATCGCGAAGGAGCCCCCCCATGACCACGCAGATCTTCCCCCGCCGGATCGACGCGACGGATATCGCCCGCGTCGCCGTCTTCGCGGCGCTCGTCGCGGTCCTCGGCCTCCCCGGCGGATTCACCATCTTCGGGGCCGTGCCCATCACGGCTCAGACCCTCGGCATCATGCTCGCCGGCGCCATCCTGGGCCCGGGCCTGGGCGCGCTGTCGATGACCGTGTTCCTGGCGCTCGTCGCGGTGGGTCTTCCGCTGCTCGCCGGCGGGCGCGGCGGCATCGGGGTGTTCTTCGGTCCCTCAGCGGGCTACCTCCTGGGCTGGGTGGTCGGCGCGTTCGTCGTCGGCCTCATCGTGCACGCGGGAGGACGCAAGCCCGTCGTGTGGCGGACGTTCCTGGGAACGGTGATCGGCGGCATCGTCGTCGTCTACGCGTTCGGCATCCCGGTGCAGAGCGCGGTGACCCGCCTGCCGCTCGGCGAGACCGCGCTGACCAGCCTCGTCTTCCTCCCCGGCGACCTCGTCAAGGCGGTGATCGCGACGGCGATCGTGACGACGCTGGTGCGCGCGTACCCGCGCGCCTTCCGGCGCACGTGGACCTCCCCCGCGGTCGCGCCCGCGAACGAGCCCGCCCGCGTCGCGTGATCGTCCCGGTCGGCGACCACGGCGGGCTCCTCGAGCGGCTGCGCAGCACGCGCGCCGCCGGGGAGGTCCCGCTCGTCGTCGACTCTCGCTGGCCGCAGGCGCAGCGGGATGCCGTGATCGCGGCCGCGGCGGCCGCCGCCCCACCTGCCGGCGCGGCCTGGGCGACTCTGACGTCGGGAAGCAGCGGGTCGCCGAGGATCGTCCTGCGCACGGCGGAGTCGTGGGAGGCAT
>DATEOM010000057.1:0-45689 GCA_035274105.1 Microbacterium sp. | reverse complement strand
GGGGGTGGTCACGCGGCTCAGCTCCAGAAATTCGGGGATGCCGGACCGTCCCAGTCTAGTTGGGCACGCGCCGGGGTGACGGATGCCACGGGCCGCAGCATCCGGCTGTCATTCAGTCGCCGGAAGTGTCAGTATCGCGGTGGGGTGACACCGGGTGTACCGCATTGCGGTCATCTGCAGGGGGTCTGGGTGTTTCTTATCGTGACACTTTCCCGGGGGAGCTTCGAGAAGACGCGATCTGGCCACAGCGCTGAGCCTGTCGGTCGGCCAGGAAGGTAGTGGAGGTCAGGCTTGGGGGAATTCTCGGCTCGGCGAGCCGAGAATTCGCTGGCACCCGCGAAGGGAGATTTATAGCGACGTGGCTATGGGGATTCTCGGCACAGTGAGCCGAGAATTGGGGCCCGATTGACCTCGTCCCGGGTTCCACGGACGTGGTGCGATAGCCCGAGGCACATTCCTTGCCAGGCCTTCGGGAGCAGCGGACGCTGGTCAGAATCCGTACAGATGCTGACGCGCGTTGAAGGCCGCCGGCCCGCCCTCGAGGATGTTCTCCGCGAGCGCGCGGATCGTGCGGTCATCCAGAGACCCGATTCCGTCGTCCGCGGGCCGTCCGTGGGTGCCGTTGCTCTCGAGGACGACGATGAGCTCAGCGTCACCGAGCACGGGCACGTTCGCGTTGTGTGTGCTTGCGATGACTTGTCGCTTGCCCTTGAGTGCTCGAAGGTTCTGGACGATGCCCTTATACACGAAGCTGTTGTCGAGGTCATCTTCGGGCTGGTCGATGATCAAGGGAGCGTCCGAAGCGCCGAGGAGCAGCAGCAGGAGTGCGGTCGCGCGCTGGCCCTTCGACAGCTGGTCCATGGTGCGCAGCCCGGTCACGTCATCCACTTTCAGGAGTACTTCAACGGCCAGGCCGACCGAGAGCTCTTCGAGCTCACGCGCCAGAGGTTCTCCGGCTGCGACGAGGTTGGCCGCTTGAGCCCCCTTGATCTCGAGCTTCGCAAGCGCGTCCGTGCCACCGCGGATCGCGTCGGCCAATGCTCGCGGAGAGAAGCCCGGGTCTTGCACCGCGGCAGTGATCTGCGTCCTCGCCCCGCTGACACGCGGCTTGATCACGTCGATGATGTGCTCGCGGTCGGACGCCGGGGTGGGTCGGACCACCACAACTCCGCTGGTCGCATCGTTGGCTGCGCGGACGGCGGCGTGAAGGTGCTCGGTGGCTCGGGTCTCGTGCGTTCGCAGCTCCCCGAGCAGGTCCTCGCGAGTCTTCATCAGATTCGTTATCTCGACTTCTTGCGCAGTCAGTCGAGGTTTCGACGCCTTGAGAGTCGCCAACTCGGCCTTCGTGGAAACGAACTTGGCCGGCTCCAGCCCCTTCTCTGTGAGTTCGCGCAGCACCTCCCCGTAGCCAGCTTTCTCTTCCACAGTCGCCTCTTGCCACTCGTCTCGCGCGGAGGTGATCTCCTTCTGGGCAGCCTCGAAAGCGGCAGTGGTTTGTGCGCTCAGATCGGACAGTGCTGTGTGCAGTGTTGCGAGGGCGGCGCTCACGCGCTCGAGCCTCGCGTATTGCGGCGCGCCGGCGACGTTGTCCAGCGCGGCTGAAAGGTCGGTGATGGCGGTAGATCGTACGTAGGAATCGTGGCGTGCGCGGGCCGAGGCAACCCGAGTGGCGCCTTCCGTGAAGATTGCTTCGTCTTCGGAAAGCCGCTGCTGCCCGGCGAGCTTTGCGGGAACGTCCGTCTCCTCGTAATGGCTCACCTGCTCCTGCAGACGATCCGCGCGTTCGAGACCGGCTTCGAGCGTCGATCTGGTGTCCTCGGCGCGCTTGAGGTCTTCCCGGTTCTGGCGAAGCGCCACGCGCAGTTTTGCGAGCTCGGGATCTTCGCCGTCCGTCCCATCGAAACGACGGACGAGCGCAGCGATGCTTCCGGAATCGCTGGCGAGCTCCGCCAGCTCGTGCTGGCCGAACACCTCAACAGGACCGATCACGTCGGCTGGAGCCTGCCTGGTGCGCTCCCCGGCCGCATTGAGCACAACCGGCGGGTGTGGCACTTCCCGCTCGATCACGAAGCGCTGAATCGTCGGGGCCACGCTCTCGACCTCTACGCGGACAATCGTTCCTGCATTGAGCACGTGGTCGACCATGCTCTGGTGGTCCTTCGCCATCTGTCTCGAGATCGGCTTGATGTCGAGCGCGTAACGGATGCTCTCGATCACGGTCGACTTCCCGGCACCGCGGCCACCGATGAGTGAGGTGAGATCTGCGGAGACCGGAATACTGATCCCGTCGAGGTAGCCGCCGACCCAAGCGACGCTCTTGATGCTCGGTCGAGGCTTGGCAACCGGATCCGTGAGCGACACACGCGTCTGCGGCGTGCGAACTGCCAGCTTCAGGCTTTCGAGAGAGAGGGCGCTGACCTTGAACCAGGAACTGGCGCCCGGCGATCGCAGTTGTCGAGGCCCCATCACGTCGTCCGCGTGAATCACGGCGAGCGGGTGGACGCGCTCGAAGATCCCGGTCCCGTCGACCACTGCTTGCTGGTCTCTCGCCGCAGCCACACCCGGGCTGATCCCGATCGCGTGGAGATCCTCGTGCTGGATCATCGCGGCCAACGGCAGCCCCGACCGAGTGGTGAGCAAGCCCGCCGGGCTGGTGTTCGTATGGGCAGGGATGGGCAAGGCGCCGGCCGCCGTCATCCGCTCCATGATCGTCGCGTACGGCGCTCCGACGGTCCCGTTGTCACACCCCGGATCAGCGTCGCATCGTCCGATCGCCGCGTTGATCGTGGCGAAGGGAGTGTTCGCCTCGAAGAGGACGAGGATGTGGATTCCCTCGGACGAGTTGGCCTCGAACCCAGGCAGGGCAACGACCCCACGAGACGCGGCCGCTTCGATGAGTCCTGCTGCTGAGTCGACGCACCAGTGGTCCGTGACCGCGATCAGTTTGATTCCGAGTTTGTCGCACTCCTCGAGGAGTGCGGTGTTGTAGGCGGCTTCGTCAGGGAAGTGCTTTTTCGGAGCATTACGCCCCTCATATGAGAACGGGTTGACCTGCAGCGCGGCTCGAATCCACTGTGCCCCAGCACTCATGAAGCTACTCCTGTGAAGTTTGCGCCCCGCCTCTGTTGGGAGGGCTGTCCCCACGGCTGAGCCTAACGGGGGCTGCTGGCATCGACGGCGCGAGGATTCTGCCGACGCTGATGAGGCTGGCTTCTCGTTGGCAGAGGCGATTTCGATTCGAATGCCGATCGTCTGTCGGTACGTCGCGAGACATTGGCTCGCTGCGACGCCCAGATGTCGGGGGTGCTGACTACTATCAGCCTCGTGAGCAGATGTACGGCGCCCGTGCAGGGTCATCGGACGGCAAGTGCGAGAGCAGCATGTCCCGCTTGTGGAGGAAGAGGGTACGGCGGCTACTCGACGCCTCGTTCGTACTATTCGCCACCGGCGTACACAGCACCGAGCGCGGCCGCTGCGACAAGCGGCGGGTCAATCGCGACCCGAGTTCGACCGAGCTGGTCGCCGAGCAACTCGTCCGCGACCTACACGCCCGCGGAGGTGCGAGCACTGACTCCTGTGCGCCGCTCCGTGGAGCTGCGGGCGCGGCAGCTGCCTGACCTTCGCGACGTCTTCCTCTGCCATGCGTGGGATGACCGTCGCGGTGCTGCCACTGAGCTCCACGATCTGCTCGAAGCGCAAGGAGTGTCGGTCTGGTTCAGCGAGAAGGACATCGTGCTCGGCCAGCCGTTCCTGCGCGAGATCGATCGAGGCCTGGCTAAGTCGCGAACGGGGCTCGTTCTTGTTACGCCGGCCCTCTTGAAGCGGGTCGGTAGCCGCGGAGTCTCGGACAAGGAACTCTCTGAACTCCTGTCACGCGACCTCCTGATCCCGATCGTTCATGAAACGACCTATGACGATCTCCGCGCGGTGAGCCCGTTGCTCGGTTCGCGAAACGGGTTGAACACGACTGACGACACAATGGAAGAGATCGCCGTCAAGATCGCCGAGCTCGTCGCCGTCGAGGACGAGTTCACTGCTTAGTTGCAGGAACGGCAGCGTCGGGTGAGCTTCGTAACACCGGCGTGAGCAGGGAGCGCGGCCGCGCCCTACGGAAGGTCGAGCACACGCGGATTCCACATGACGATCGGGATCGTGCCGCTTCCGTACGTCGCGTCCCGGAGCATCCCGGCTCTGTATGCCAGTTCATGTTCGGCAGCGAGCCGGAAGATCTCCTCTTGCACTCGCTGGTTGTCCCATCGGCGGTACGGCGCGAACGTCACCACCGCCAATCGCCGGCGGGAGTCAGTCGGACCCCGGAACAGGAACGCGCGGGCGTGGTCCTTGATGACCGTGTCCATGTCGTCCTGGAAAGAGCAGCCCATCGCGTAGGCGTCGTACCCGTGCCCACCGCGGCCGCTGTTGCTCGCGAGTTGGTGGAAGCAGCCGTGTGGCTCGGTGCGGACGAGTGCACGTTCGTCCGCCCACCGGTCTTCCGCGGCGCGGTTCGGGCCGGGGCGGACGTCACGGATACTGGCACGGAGCCGACCCGTTGTCTCATCGAACTCGCGTAGCGCGGCGGTGTACTTGATGCTGTTCAGCACCGCGAAGTTTCGGACCATCGTCTTGAAGGCGGTATTGGTGGTCACGATGTGTCCTGATCTCGATGAGCTCCGCGCAGCGCATCGATGGAATGTCGTGAAACCGATGTACCGAGGGTGAGCGCGATCCACAGGACCTTGTCCTCGTCCGTGTCGACGCGCGGGTCGAGACGTCGGAGATCGGCGCGCACTCAGCGCCGGGAGCAAGCAGTCTACTGCTCGCCGAGCGACGGTGCGCAAGACAGCGATCTGTGCGTGAGTTACCCCTGTGCGGAGATCAGAGATGCAAACTGGATGAACATTTCATGTTGAAAAGTATAGCGATATGGTAGCCTCGGGGCAGACAGATGAAGAGGAGGGTGCGATGTCGGTGGACGAAGGACGCGCGTGGGCGCTGCGAACGCTGGGAGTCGACGGTGTGGTGGTGCGGGAGCAGATCTCGACGATCATCCGCGACTGCCACGAGAAGATGGCGAACGCGCAGGCTGAAGCCGAGATGAAGCACACGGGTGTCTACGGCCAGATCTGGCGGAAGTGCCTGGATGAGTTCGTCAGCGTGCTCGGGCGGCTTCCGTCCGCTGAAGTCGTCCCGCGCCGCGGCTACAAGCTCGTCTCATTTAACGGAGTGGTGCTGTTCCCGTGGCGATTCGCCCGCGAACACTCCACGGACATCGGTTCGCGCCCCTTCGGCGTCTCCGACACGCGCATCTCACTGTTCACCGAGGAACGCAACGCTACGGCCGAACGCCTTGACATCGAGTTCGAGCACCCGGAACTCACCGCCGAGGAGAGGGAGTTGCTGGACACCGAGAGCAAGGCGCTCGAGGAAGCTCTCTCGAGCAACTCTCGGGTCGTGGTCGTGGCCTACGCGAGCAACCCGTTCGCACTGCACAGCATCGACTGGGGTGAAGCAACTCTGGGTGACGACGGTTTCCTCACGTTCGCATCGATGGAGTCGCTCGTAGACATCGGGTCGAGCTCGCTGGTCGACGTGGAGCCTTCGGACGACGAAGCGTTCTCCGACGGCCCGATCCCTCGCCCCCAGCTGGGGGTGAAGGGCGAAGAGGTGGACGGCACTGCGAATGGATGACCGAGACGCTCTCTTCTCCCTCGTCGAGCCGGCGACCCGCCCCGATCTCGGTGCCGTTCTCGACGGGTTCGATCCATCCCGGCTGACCCAGGCACGCTTTGCGGCCGGCCTGTCCAAAGCGAAGCTTGCTGAGCGCGTGGGTGTCACGCCGGCGGCTATCGGCCAATACGAGTCGCGCGCGTCCACCCCGAGGCGAGACCTCCTTCCCGTGCTGGCGCACGAACTGAAGGTTCCTGTCGACTACTTCGCAACGGGACGTCCCATTGGCCGTGTCGATGGATCGCAAGCGCATTTCCGCAGCCTGCGCTCCACGTCCGCACGGGACCGGTCGAAGGCGATCGCGTTCATCGAGCAAGTCTGGGAACTGACGTTCGCGCTCGAGAAGAAGGTGCGATTCCCCGATGTCGACCTGCCACGGATAGACCGCAACCATGCGAACCCGGTCTCGGCCGCGCAGGAACTCCGGAGCCACTGGGCGCTCGGAGTAAAGCCGGTGAAGCATCTTGTTGCTCTGGCGGAGTCGCATGGGATCGTCGTCAGTCTGCTGACCTTGGGCAATGCGGACGTGGCACGTGTCGGCGCCTTCTCCACATCCCACCTTGAGCGGCCAGTCATCGTCGTCACGCCGGAGCGCGCGAAGTCGGTATTCGTCTACCGCTTCACCATCGCGCACGAACTTGGACACTTGCTGCTACACGGTGAAGCCGTCCCTGGGGACGCGCAGCAAGAGCGGGAGGCGGACCAGTTCGCAGCGGAGTTGCTCACCCCACGCTCCCAGATTGTGAACCTGCTTCCTCGCACCGTGAATCTGTCGCGATTGGACGAGTTGTCACGGCATTGGGGTGTATCTGTCGACTCACTGCTCCTGCGAATGAAGGAGACCGGGGCCGTCTCGGATTCATCGATCCGGCGCGGTTACCAGAAGCTGAACCAGCTGCGCAGTTCTGGACTAGAGACACCGGAACCCGTGAACGCCTACCCTGGAGAGGTTCCTTCGATGCTTGCTCAAGCCGCCGAACTGGCGGCGGCTGCCGGCTACGGACAGGCAGATCTGGCGCGAGATCTGAGGTGGCGTCCCGCACGTGTGCGCGAGATCCTCGGCGTGGATGACCCCCGTCCCGCTCTGCGGCTCGTCGGCGAGGAATCTCGCACCTGACGATCGTTGGTCGCACGGCGAGCTCGACTGGCCGAGCGTTCGGTGCGCCAATTCTGATCGATCTCAACATCTGAGATGAGCCATCGGAACGTGTCGGCGAGGACGCCCATGTTGGTCTCACGACCAAAGCTGCCGGATGCTCCGGGGCATGCTCGGATCCGATCGCAGAGCGGGCGGGCAAGTCCTTGAGAAGCGTGTGCCTTGCGCAACTCCCGCCGCCTCGCGTCGCCCACCGACATTGCCTCCCATCGGAGCAACCGAACCAAAAGATCCTTGACAAGCGGTGTGATCGATCACTATCTTCCTTCTCAGATCCAGGATGAACGTTCACTCTGGAATCTGGGTTGCGGCGTGAAAGCGGTGCAGCCCGTGGACCGCTCGATGGAGTGGAGGTCCACTGGTCACACGGTGCGAGGGAGCTCGGAAGCTGATGCAACGACGGCTGCGGATGATCCTGGCTTCCTATCATGCGGATTTCTCGAGGTCCCACGAGCACCCGGACCGTTGCAGTGCCCGCGTCATGTCCGCTTCGCTCCCATCCACACAGTGATGGCTTTTGCGTTGCGGCAACAGATCAGGAGCAAGAGTCGATGAAGACACGAAGGCTGACACGCGCGAAAGCGAGCTGCGGATTCGTAGCCGTGGGAGCGATACTTCTCGGTACTATCGCCGCCCAGCCGGCGGCCGCGGAAGAGGTTGCGACACCGTCGCATTCCGCGGTTGTGCTGAAGTCTCAGGGCAGCGGGTTCGACAAGGACCAGGTGCTCACCGTGGACGGGCAGCCGTACTGGTACAACGGCCTGCAGCTGCGTGCCGACAAGCTGCTGACGCAGATCGGCTACCGGCCAGAGGTGCCCATCGAGCAGCACGACCCGTCAGATCCGAACAAGCGCAGCCTGGAGCAGGTGTTCAAGCAGGTCGCGGAGGACGGCTACAACACCGTCAACGTGCAGATCCTGTGGTCGGATCTGCAGAAGGACAAGGTGACCACGGCCGCGCAGACGCAGTCCGCGACGCTCTCGCCCGACGGCGAGCCGGCCGACACCGGAACCTTCCAGACCCGGTGGGTCGCGGATGACGAGGCCGCCCAGGATCTCGGTTACCTCCGGTTCGATATCCCCGACGATGTCGAGAACGTCGACGGGTCCAAGATCCGGCTGTATGTGAACAGCTTTGACGACCGCCAGACGGAGTTCGGGGCCACCAAGGGCATGTACTACAGCCACTACCTCAACCTCTACGGGGTGCCCTCCGATCAGCCAGTCGAGGACCTCACCTGGGACACCGCCGGCCTCGGCGCCGTCACCTACAACGGAACGGACCTGAAGCGCGCCGACGGGTCGGTCGTGGCGCCGACGTCCGTGCTCCCGAACTGGGATCCGGTCAAGCGCACGTACTTCTACGACCTGGACGTGACCGACTTCGTCGCAGACGCGAAGGCCGACGGTGAGGATAGCGTGAGCTTCCTGGTCGCCTCGTCCACGCCCGCGGACCGCTCGGATAAGGCTGCGGTCGCGGCTGAGACGGTGTCGTTCGAGCCGGCGCAGTCGACGCTGGATGACAGCTCGACGAACAACAACTGGCTGAAGCAGCCGCTGCGGCCTCGTCTGTTCTTCTCGGACGCGAGCATGGAGAGCATCGACTGGCGCTATTACGACACCCTGGTGCGATACGCGGAGAAGTACGGTCTGAAGTTCGAGGTGATCTGGTTCGGGTCCGATTCGACGGGGCTTGCCTCCGACTTCCGGCTGCCGTTCTACGTGTTCCACGACTACCAGATGACCACCGTGGACCGGGACCCGAAGAACGTGCTCTACAACGGGTCGGTCGGAACCCCGCTGTTCCAGAAGAAGGTCGGCGACCCCAACCAGATGTATGTGTTCCTCGGGGACCGCGGCGATCAGGCGCTGATGCAGAAGGAAGGCGACATGCTGCAGGCGATCGCCGACCACACCGCGACACTCACCAACGCCGCCGGCGAGAACATCAGCAGCACTCTTATCGGTGTGCAGACCCAGAATGAGCCTCACAACGGCGCGCTCAATGGCACCCCGATCAAGGAGATCTCCACCACCGATGGACTGGGTACCGACCGATTCTCCCGGTCGCCGCTCACCATTGCGCAGCGTGACCTGTGGCGCACCCAGGGCGACGCCGCTCACGGCGGCTACAAGGTCACCAGCGACACCGAGTTCCGCAAGTACCAGGTCTGGTACTACAACGACTATCTCAGCAAGCGGATCAAGCAGAGCGCGTTGCCGGTGTGGACGCGCGTAAACCATGAGCAGGGCGCCCCTACGTACCTGGTCGACGTGAACGAAATGATGCGCACCAAAGCTGGAGTGGGTACGTACCTGGACTTCGTCGGCATCGACACGTACGGCGTCGGCGTGGGCGACATGTACAAGATCGGCAACGGCGGGCACTGGTTCAACGTCGACAAGGGCGACAACCTGCCGGCCGTGATGGAAGACGGGATGAACAACACCTACCTGGCCGAGAAGAAGTTCGCCACCGTCGCCGGCGGTGCACTCCACAACGGGTACAACGCGTGCTCGTTCGACGGCGACGCGCTGTACGACGCGTTCAACCCGACCGACGCGTGTGGCCGCACCGACCGACCGGCCGATGCGAAGCGGGACAACGGAACCCCGGGTGTGATGACATTCGCGCAGAAGATCGCCCGCGCGACCGGTGTGAACACCCTGTACAACAAGGTCGGCTACGACCTCGCCACCCGAAACTCCGACGCGGTCGGCGGGTCGACGCTGCTGTTCTTCAACCCGAACGGTTCCACCGCCGCGGGGCAGGCGGTGCAGAAGACGGTGCGCTCCGTCCCAGTCAGCTACAACGTCGTCAACGACCCCACCGGGTTTAGTACGCGTTCCCGAGGCTTCGCGATCGAACGTTCCGCGTCCGAGATCGCGCTGGGCTCGACCGAGACCACCACGTTCCGGCTCGAGGGACTGGCCGGGCAGATCGCCAGCGTCGAACTGGGCACCTACGACGCCGACGCGAGCGACTCCGATATCACCAACAGCAACGGCGTGACCGACAACACGTGGACCAAGCTCGGCAACGCGCAGACCAGCGTCTCCGGCGCCGACCTGATCGTCACCGTCCCCGCGTTCGGGGTGGCCCGGATTGTCACGTCTTCTCCGATCCCGCCGGCGACGGACCGCAAGATCGAGACGGAATCCATCACGGACTACCAGCTCAGTTCTGGCATGGTCCGGGAGACCTGGAACGATGGCGCATCCGGTGGCGGGTGGGTCAAGCTCGGCGCGGCGGGGATGACGCAGCTGCCGGTGGGTGCGAAGGTCACGTTCCGGGTGAACGTGCCCGACGCGCAGGCCGACACCGTGGTGGTCACCAGGTACCGCTCCGGCACCGACCGTGCCACGGCGCAGCTCAGTGTGAACGGGGTGAGCTATTCCGCACCGATCAACATGCGCGGTGCGGCCGGGTTCGGAGAGACGTCGCCGACGCAGCGGGTCGCGTTGACGGCGGGGATCAACGAGCTCACCTATGAGGTCACCAGCGCCGGAATCCTCGGTTTCGACTACTTCCGGTTCGCGTACAGCCCGCAGTTCCCGTCGGCTCCGCCGGCGGACCTCATGGATGAACAGTTCGGTACCGCTGCAGCGGCCCCGGCGTTCGGCTTCGACAAGGACGCGGTGATCGCCGATGGGGTGCTGAAGCTCACCAACGGGCTGGGCAACGAGAAGACCGCGATCAAGCACTTCTCGCCACAGATCGTGCGTCAGTCGGTCGTGGACGTCACGTTCGAGTGGACTTACAACGGCACCCAGGACGCGAAGGGTGGGATCGAGTTCCGTGATCGCGATGGGCGTCTGGCGTTCGCGATTCAGGGTTCCACCAAGACGAATGGAGACAACCAACTGCGGCACGCGACCACCGGGCCGGACTCGGACTCGACGACGGCGGCGTTCGCGCTCGAGCCGGCGTGGAGCTCGGTGCCGCTCACGGCGGGCAAGACCTACACCGTCCGGTTCCAGGCGGATTTCCCCGGCCACAAGGTCAGCTACCGGATCATGGACGGATCCACCGTTCTGGTGCAGCAGCTGAACCGTTCCACCACCGCCACCGGGCTGGAGCGGATGGTCGCCACCAGCGCATACAAGGTGACGACCAACGCGCAGACCGTCGACAAGCTGGTCATCAAGGGCAGCGGAGATCCGGCGGCCGCGGAACAAGTCGCGGTGGCGGGAACCACCGACATCATCGTCGGCACGTCGCAGACGCTGACCGCAACGGTGACGCCGTCCGACGCCGACCAGTCGGTGGTCTGGTCCTCGTCCGACCCGGCAGTGGCCACCGTGGCCGCTGACGGTGTCGTCACCGGCGCCGGTGCGGGTCAGGCGGTCATCACAGCCACCTCCGTGGCCACGGGTACCGTCGCCGGTACGGCAACGGTCACGGTGACCCGCCCGGCTGCCGCTCAGGTGCTCGTCTCGGAAGGCGGCGAGGTCATGGTCGGGAAGACGGTAGCGCTCACCGCGAGCGTGACGCCCACCACGGCTGACCAGGCCGTGACGTGGACGTCCTCGGATGAGGCCGTCGCCTCGGTTGCTGCAGATGGCACCGTCACCGCGGTCGCGCCCGGCGAGGCGGTGATCACTGCCACATCGACGGCCACCCCCGCGGTGTCGGGGACAAGCACCGTCACCGTGGTCGCGCCCACCCCGGCGGCGGTGCAGATCACCGGTGAAGACGGAGTCGTGGTGGGAAACAGCGTGCCGCTGACGGCGGCGATCACTCCGTCGGCTGCCGACCAGTCGGTCACTTGGAGCTCGTCGGATGCCGCGATCGCGACCGTGTCCGCGGAGGGCATCGTGACCGGTGTCGCCCCGGGCCAGGCGGTGATCAAGGCGACGTCGGTTGCCGCACCCAGCCTGTCGGTGACCACCACCGTGACCGTGTCGGCTCCGCCGGCGCAGCAGGTCGCCGTGGCCGGCGGCGGCACCGTGGTGATCGGCAGCAGCCTTCCGCTGACGGCCGCGGTCACCCCGTCCACGGCCAACCAGTCGGTGACGTGGAGCTCGTCGGATGCCGCTGTCGCAACCGTGTCCGCTGAGGGTATGGTCACCGGCGTGACGGCCGGCCAGGCTGTCATCACCGCAACGTCGGTCGCCACCTCGTCGGTGACCGGGACCGCGACGGTGACAGTGACCGCACCGCCCGCAACGAAGGTCGTCGTCGCGGGCGGCGGCAGCGTGGTGATCGGCAACAGCCTTCCGCTGACGGCCACCATCACCCCGTCCACGGCCGACCAGTCGGTGACCTGGGCGTCGTCGAACACGGCCGTCGCGACGGTATCGGCCGGCGGTGTGGTCACCGGTGTCAGCGCAGGTCAGGCGGTGATCACGACGACGTCTGTCGTCACGCCGGGTGTGAAGGGCACGGTGAAGATCGAGGTGACCGTGCCGCCGGCACCGGCATGGTCGGCCACCACCGTCTACAACACCGGCGAACGGGTCTCCTACCAGGGGGCGACGTATGTCGCACAGTGGTGGACGAAGAACGACAAGCCGGGCGCTTCCGCGACCGGGCCGTGGGCCAAGGTCGGCGCCCCGACGGCGTGCGGAACCGTACAGGTTCCCGCGTGGACGAACTCCTGGATCTACACCGGCGGCGAAACGGTCGTGCACAACGGTCGCCAGTGGAAGGCCAAGTGGTGGACCCGCAACCAGGCACCTGGCGACCCGAACGGGCCCTGGCAGCAGCTGAGCGTCTGCCCGGTACCGTAACGTTGAACCCCCCAGCTGAGGCTCTACGCCGGGCGCATCGCCGGCGTAGAGCCTCAGCGTCGTTCCGTGACCGTGGCTGGGGTCGGGCGGAGGATGGCGTGGATGAGTGCCCGCACAGGGTCACCGTCGGAGCGTGGATTGGTCAGGAGGGTGAAGTCGACTTCGCCCAGGACCGGCAGGTCCAACGCGGCGCCGACGTCGGCAAGGTCTGTCGGCACCGTACCCGGGGGCAGGACCGCGATCCCGATTCCGGCGCGAGTGGCGGCCAGCGCCCCGTCCAGGTCACGGACGCTGCAGCTGATCTGCCAGGTGCGACCGGTCTGCTCCACTGCGCGCAGGGCGGATGAGCGGGACCGGCTGGGTGCCGGGTAGGCGATCAGCGGCACCGTCGCGGCCGGCGGCAGCGTGAACGCGCGGTGCGCGACCCAGACAATTCCAATTCTCTCCCTGTCCTCCCCGTGGCCGGTTGCATTCACCGGTATCGCAAGGAGGCGCAGTGGTCATGGATGTCGTGCATGAACGGTCTTCGGGATCGATATCTCCAAACGTGGCGCGAAGGTCGCCGTGCGGGTGTCGGGGAAACGTGCCGGCACGTTCGAGGAGGTGGTTATCCCGGAACTCACGGCGGCATAATCCCAAACGGTTGATCTCGTACGGTGTCGGGAAACTCCATCAAGCGGGATGTAACCCGTTTGGGTAGCCAGAACGTTCGGTCAGCGATTCCACCACTCCTCGCTGGTGGGCGATGCTCAGAGGGACACACCGTTGCGGGGGCTGATCGAGGGTGCGGCGCGAAAGATGTCTCAGCCGGCAGAACCAAAGAGGTAATCGACGGCGACGCGGGCGAGCTCTCTGAGCAGGATCGGGTCAGGCAGTGCTCGTTCGGACTCGAACTGTTCGCCGCGGCTGATCCTACGGGCGATCGTGTCGTAGACCACTCGGTAGACGATGTCGATCGCCAGGTCGGGGTCGGAGTGTGTGATTTCGCTGCGAATCGGTTCCATCGCGGCTCGGAAGCGCCTGCCGACCTCGCGTGAGCGTTCTCCGCCGTTTCGCCAGACCTCATTGTCCGAAGGTCCCAAAGTCATGAACACCGCCAGGATGTCGGCGTTCGCGAGCATGTATCCGCCGATCTCAGTGACCAGAGTCTGGACGTGTGCGACGGGGGGGAGCGTGGCGTCGACGACCCGCGTGATGACCTGTTCATCTTCAATCGCCATGCGGTCCATCTCACGGGCGTGGATCGCCAGGATGAGTGCTTCGCGGCTAGGGACGCGCAGGTAGATGGAGCCGACTCCGACGCCGGCACGTTCGCTGACCGTCTGGAGCGTGAACCCGCTCAGGCCGACTTCGCGCAGCACTTCCGCGCCCGCCGCGAGCACTCGCTCGAACGACTTCTGGCTGCGCCGTTGCTGCGGGGGGCGGACTTCGCTGGAAGGTGCGGACACCTCTAGGAGCCTAGCGATCGGCACTTCGGCGTTGTTCGCCATCTCGCTATCCTTCCGTTCTTAATGTCCTGCGCTGACAGCTTGACCCGAGGTGGACACGGGTCTATGTTAGCCCTAGTTTTGAATTGAAATACCAATTCAAGTTTGGATGACGAAGATGTCGACCGACACAGGCAACGCCAGGACCGAGGTGACGGTCGCCACGGCGGCCGACTATCTCCGTGCACGCGGCATCATCCGCGGTGCGGCAACTGCGACTCCGCTGGCGGGCGGCATCTCGAACATTGTGGTGAGCGTAGATGCCGTCGAAGGCGCTTTCGTCGTGAAGCAGGCTCTTCCTGTCCTGCGGGTCGCTCAGCGGTGGGAGTTCGACCCGGCGCGCATCTTCACCGAGCGACGGTGCATGCAGGTGCTCGGCGAGATCCTGCCTGCCGGTTCGGTACCGCTCGTCGTCGATCACGACGACGCGTCCTTCGCCTTCACGATGACCTCTGCGCCGTCGGGCGGCGTGACTTGGAAGTCGGAGCTGCTGGGTGGGGTCGTTCGCCTCGCCGTTGCGGCTACCGCGGGCGAGCTGCTCGGGTCGCTGCAGTTCGCGACGGCCGGCTCCGACATGCTCGCGGCAGAGTTCGCCGACACCATGCCGCTCGAGCAGGGCCGGATCGAGCCATACCACCTGACGTCAGCGGCCGTCCATCCTCAGGCAGGCGTGGCCCTGGAGCGCGACGTGAGAAGGCTCAGGACGGATCGGCGAGTGCTCGTGCTCGGCGACTACTCACCGAAGAACATGCTCGTCTACCCGGACGGCGAGGTCGTCCTGCTGGACTTCGAGGTCGCGCACTGGGGCGACCCCGCCTTCGACCCCGCCTTCCTCATCACGCACCTGATCCTCAAAGCCGTGCACCGCCCTGTGGATGCGGACGACTACCTGCAGGCACGGCGCGCGTTCTGGGACGCATACCTGATCTCAGGCGGCCTGGCCGCCGAGTCCGATGTGGCTCACGAGGTGACGGCGCTGCTGCTTGCCCGTGTGGACGGCAAGTCGCCCGTCGAGTACCTGGACCACGATGCCAGTCAGTTCGTGCGGCGCGAATCGCTCCGACTCCTTGCCGACGGTGCCCCATCACTCGCCGACATCGACGAGATCACCACCCGACGCCAGGAGCAGAACGCATGACAACCATCACGTCGGTGACCGCCCGAGAAGTTCTCGATTCACGCGGACGCCCCACAGTCGAGGCCGACGTGGAGCTCTCGGACGGAACGGTCGCGTCGGCGAGCGTCCCGTCCGGGGCATCCACCGGGCGGCACGAAGCGCGGGAGCTCCGCGACGGCGACATGGAGCGGTACCGGGGACGCGGCGTCCTGCGCGCCGTCGACAACGTGCGTACCCTCATCGCGCCGACCGTCTGCGGCCTCGACGCCGACTTCGCGTTGGTCGACGAACGGATGATCTCGCTCGATGCCACCGAAGACAAGTCCCACCTCGGGGCGAACGCGACGCTGGCCGTGTCCCTCGCGGCGGCGCGGGCCCAGGCGACGTCGGAGGGGGTGGAACTCTGGGAGGTGTTCGCCGGCGATATGGCGCCCGAACTGCCGCTTCCGATGGTGAACATCCTCAGTGGTGGACTGCACGCCGGACGCCAGATCGAGTTCCAGGACTTCCTTGCCGTGCCGGTCGGCGCGAACACCTATCGGGAAGCGCTGCGGTGGGTGGTCGGCATCCATGAGGCGATGGGAGACGTGCTGCGAGAGCGGAGCCTGTCGACCCTGAAAGCCGATGAAGGGGGATACGGCCCGGCGATCGCGGGTTCGATCGAGGCGCTGGAACTGATGGATGCCGCCGTCCAGCGCGCTGGCTTCCTTCCCGGCCGCGACGTCGTCTATGCGCTGGATGTCGCAGCGACGCACTTCTTCGACCCCTCCACCCGGCGATACCGGATCGGCGGGACCGACCGAACCTCCGCGGAACTCGTCGAGATGCTCGCGGGGCTCGCAGAACGCTTCGCGATCGCCTCGATCGAAGACGGGCTCGCCGAGGACGACTGGGACGGCTGGGCCGAGCTGACCGCGCGGCTGGGCGACGGCGTCCAGGTCATCGGCGACGACCTCTTCACCACGAACATCGCGAGGGTCCGCCGTGGCGTCGTCGACCGGTCGGCCAACGCGGTGCTCGTGAAGATGAACCAGATCGGCACTCTCAGTGAGACCCTCGCGGTCGTGCGCGAGGCGAAGGACGCAGGATGGCGGACCGTGATCTCGGCCCGTTCTGGCGAGACCGAGGACTCCGCGCTCGCCGACCTCGCTCTCGGCTGCGACGGCGGCCAGATCAAGGTCGGCTCCGTCACGCAGTCCGAACGGCTCGCGAAGTACAACCGGCTGCTGCGCCTGGAGGAGGCGCTCGGCTCGGCCGCCCGGCTTGCTCGGCCGTTCGCCGCACGGGGCCAGGGAGTCCGCGCATGAGCACCGTGCTGGTCACCGACTACACGTGGGATTCGCTCGATCGTGAGAGCGCGATCCTCGCCGATGCGGGTGCGACGCTGGTTGTCGCCGAGACCGGCGAAGAGGCGGAGCTCGTGCGGCTCGTCGATGATGCCGACGCGATCCTCACCTGCTTCGCCCGCGTCACCCCCGAGGTGGTGCGGGCGGGTCGCAACCTGAAAGTCATCGGCCGCTACGGCATCGGCACGGACAACATCGCCGTCGACGAGGCGACGAGACTCGGCATCCCCGTCACGAACGTGCCGGACTACTGCGTCGCGGAGGTCGCCGAGCATACGCTCGCGGTGATCTTGGGGCTCGTGCGCAGCATCGCGCTCTACGACCGGAATGTCCGCAACGGCGACTGGAGCCTCGCTGCCGGTGCCCCGATCCATCGACTGCACGGACGCACGCTGGGGCTCGTCGGGTTCGGATCGATCGCGCGGGCCGTCGCCTCCCGTGCCTCAGCGCTCGGATTGCGCGTGCTCGCGCACACCCGCTCGGCGCCCGCCGACGAGGTCCGAGCGTGCGGTGCGGAGCCGGTCTCCCTCGAGGAGCTCACCACGAGATCGGACATCATCTCGCTGCACGTCCCGCACACGGCCGACACGAACCGGATGGTGGATGCTGCGTTCCTGGCCGCGATGAAACCCGGGGCGTACCTCGTGAACACCGCGCGCGGTGGCGTCGTCGACCAGGATGCCCTGGTCGCGGCGCTGGACTCCGGATGGCTCGGCGGTGCCGGCCTCGACGTGTTCACTCCGGAGCGGATCGTCGGCGATCACCCGCTGCTGCAGCATCCGCGGGTCATCGCGACGCCGCACGTCGCCTTCTACTCGGAGGAGTCCATCGCGGAGCTCGCCACTCGGGCCGCAGAGAACGTCGCCGCCATCCTCACCGGACGACGCCCTATCGCCACCGTCAACCCGACCGTCTACGAATCGTCCAGATGGGCCGACCTCGACCTGCAGGAGCACGCGCGATGACCTTCGGAATCGGAACCTTCAGCACGGGCGTGGAGGCCTTCGCGGGTCTGGTCGTCGACGACTGCGTACACGATCTGAGGCCCCGCCTCGGCGAGGACGTGACGACGGGCTCGCTGCTCGCGGAGTGGGATGCGTCGCTGCCGAAGCTTCGATCGATCGCGGCCGCTGCCGACGCATCCGACGGCCTTCCGCTGGGGGACGTGCGTCCGCTCCCGCCCGTTCAGCCGGCGGGGCAGATCCTCTGCGCGGGCGCGAACTACTACAAGCACGTCGCGCAGATCGTCTTCACCATGACCCGCAACGCGGGCGACCCGCGATCCGACGACGAGCTTCACGCCTTCGCCGACGACGCCGCCCACAGTCGAGACGACGTCGAGCCGTTCTTCTTCGTAGGCATGCCCGCTGCGCTCGCGGGCGCGGACGACGACATCGTCCTGTGGGGACCGCACACACAGCACGACTGGGAGCTCGAGCTCGCCGTCGTGATCGGCCGTCGGGCGGACCGGGTCAGCGTCGAGGAGGCTATGGAATTCGTCGCCGGCTACACGATCAGCAACGACATCACCGTCCGCGACGCCATGAACCGCCCCGACATCCCGATGACCGACTTCCTGCGGTCGAAGAACCGGCCGACCTACTTCCCGACCGGCCCGTACCTCGTCCCGGCTGAGTTCGTCACGGACCCGCGGGAGCTGAGGATCACGCTCACCGTGAACGGCGAGGTGATGCAGGACGAATACGTGTCCGACATCATCCAGGGCGTGGCGGAGCTGGTCAGCTCCGCATCGCACGCCACCGTGCTTTCGCCCGGCGACCTGATCCTCACCGGCTCGCCGTCGGGCAACGCCGGCCACCACGGCAACCGATGGCTGCGTCCCGGCGACGTCATCGAGTCCACGATCACCGGCCTGGGCTCGCAGCGGAACCGCTGCATCGCCTCACTCGCCGCCCTCGACGCCCACTGACCACTATCACCCAACCCGCTATGCCAAAGGAGGCATCATGTCCGAAATCCTCTTCTCACAGCTCGCGCACGTCGAGCTGCTGAGCCCCAAACCCGAAGAGACCGTCAACTGGATGAAACAGGTCCTGGGTCTGGAGGAGACCACGCGGAACGGCCAGTCCGTCTACCTCCGCGGATGGGCGGAATGGCTGCACTCCAGCCTCATCGTGACCGAGGCGCCCGAGCCCGGCATCGGCCGCATCGGCTGGCGCGCATACGGTCCCGGCGACGCCGAGACGATCGCCAAGCGCCTGGACGGCACCGAGGAGGCCGTCGGCTGGGTCGACGACTGGACCGGACACGGCGCCACCTACCAGTACCGGTCGCCCTTCGGTCGCCACCTCCACGAGATCTTCTGGGATGTCGATCTCTATCAGGCCCCCGAGGGCCAGTTCGACCCCGCGATGCCCAACCGGCCCCAGAAGTACGTCAACCGGGGTGCCGGGGCCAGATACCTGGATCACATCACCTTCCCGTCCCCGAACATGAAGGGCGACATCGAGTTCTACAAGTCCCTCGGCGCCCGCCACACCGCGCAGACCGACGTCGAGCCCGGCTTCACCGTGTTCTCGACGCTCACCTGCAACGGAATCCGCTCCACCCACGACGTGGCGATCGTGCCGGACTTCAGCGGGATGACTGGGCGCGCGCACCACCTCGCCTTCCGTGTCGACCAGCGAATCGACGTCGAGCGAGCCGCCGAGGCGTTCATCGCGGCCGGAACCCCGATCGAATTCGGACCCGGGATCCACGGCATCGACGAGATCACCTACCTCTACGTCCGCGAGCCCGGCGGCTTCCGCATGGAGATCAACGCGGGCGGATGGGTCAACACCATGCCCGACTGGGACACGACCACATACCAGGCGGCGGGCGGAAACCCGGGCCAGAGCATCTACCGCAACATCGATGCACCCGAAGGCTTCTACACCGCGTGGCCCCTCCCGCCGGAGGAAGCAGCGGCCAAGGAGTTCGAGGCGATCCACGACGAGAAGGTCGTCGCCTTCTCGGGCCAGCACGACTCGAACGGCCGCAACTAAGACCGCCCAGTGGCGTCCCGACCCGTACGGGGACACGTTCAAGGGAGAACACACATGGCACAGAACAATGGTCGAGTCGCCGTCATCGGCGCCGGCCCAGGCGGTATGGCTGCGGCTCTCGGGCTGCACCAGAAGGGCTTCGAGGTCACGCTCTACGAGCGCTATGAGCACACCAGGCCGATCGGCAGCATCCTCAACCTCTGGCCGCCGCCTTTGAAGGCACTGCGCGTGCTCGGGGTCGACATCGACGGGCTCGGCGCCGCGTGCGACACCGAGTTCCGACGCATCGACGGACATGTACGTGCAATCGTGCACATCCCCGATTCCGTCAAGACTGAGTGGGGCGGTGGCTTCCTCGGATGCCTGCGCGCAGACCTCTACGAGCGCATGTTTGCAGCGCTCCCGGCGGGAATCTACCGGCCGAACAAGGAGCTGAAGTCCCTGACGCAGACTGCGACTGGAGCCACGCTCACGTTCGAAGACGGCGAGGTCTCGAGCTACGACTTCGTGGTCGGCGCTGACGGCATTCGTTCGGAAGTGCGACGCGCGCTGTGGGGAGAGGAACCCATTCGCGAGCACAACCTCCACGTGATCGGTGGATATGTGTTCGGAACGCGCCAGGCCGTTGATCAGCAGGCAGTCATCAGTCACAACCGCACCCGGCAAGCGAGCTGGACCCCGATCCAGTACGGCGACCAGCTCGGTCACGAATGGTGGGTGCTCGAGGCATGGGAGCCAGGCAAGGCGACCCCGCGTCCGCTGAAGAAGTACATCCAGTCGCTCGTCCGCAAGAACTGGGATCCGAAGATGGTCGCGCTGATCGCGGCAACCCCGGAGGAGAACATCAAGGACTGGGAGATCCGCGATCGACCGCCGCTGTCGAAGTGGTCCACGGGCCGCGCGACCCTGCTCGGTGACGCAGCGCACCCCACGTCGCCATACGCGGCGTACGGTGCGGGCATGGCGATCGAGGACGGCTATTTCCTGAGCCGCGCGCTGGACGGCGTCGACTTCGACAACGCCGGCGACGTGACCGAGCGCCTCGAGGGCTACGAGCAGCTGCGGCGCCCGCACACCGCGCGCGTCACCGAGGCGGCTTTCCAACTGGGCAAGATGTTCCATCACATGCCGGCGATCGGTCGCCCATTCCGAGACCTCGTGCTCGATCACACCAAGATGCTCCAAAAGCAGGTCGGCGACTCCAACCCGGAGCAGATCCTCGCCCAGCTCGCGCTCGTCGAAGACTGAACGACCCTCGGTGCTTCGGGGCGTATCGGTTCCCACCCGCTTCACGGCGTGCCCCGAAGTCTCCACGACGACCTCGATGACGACAATTCCGAAAGGACGACACCGATCCCATGGTGATGACTCCCCACTTCGAAGAGCTCGCGGATGGCGTGTGGGCCTACATCCAGCCTGATGGCAGCTGGATGATCAACAACATGGGCCTGATCGACGGTCCGGAAGGCACCACCACCATCGACGTCACATCCACAGAGCGCCGAACCCGAGAGTACCTTGCGGAAGCAGAGAAGAGGGCCCGGCCAGTCCGTCAGGTGATCTACACGCACTCGCACCCCGACCACTGCAACGGGGCATCGCTGCTCCCTGACGCCGAGGTGATCGCGCATGCGAGTGTCACAGAGGAACTGCGGCGCACGCCGGCTCCGGCACCCCATATCTTCACGCCTTTCGAACAGGGAGACGTGACCTACCGGCTTCCCACGATCGCGTTCGACGACCGGCTCGACCTGCGAATCGACGACCGCAGGGTCGAACTGCGCCACCCCGCGCGCCCGGCCCACACCCGTGGCGATGTATACGTCTGGCTTCCGGACGAACGGATCCTCTTTACGGGCGATCTGGTCTTCAACGGCGGCACCCCGTTTGCGATCTCCGGATCTCCCGAAGGATGGCTGGCAACGCTCGACGAGCTCGCCGAACTCGAACCGAAGGTTGTAGTTCCGGGTCACGGGCCCGTGGGCGGGGCGGAAATCCTCGCACCCGTCGCCCGCTATCTGCGCCTGCTCCTCGACGCCGCTCAGGATGCCGTGGACAAGGAGTTGACGCCGCTCGCCGCAGCCAGGTCGTTGAACCTCGGCGAGTTCGCGGGCTGGCTCGATGCCGAGCGGATCGTCGGGAACCTGCACCGAGCGATAGCTGACGTCGAAGATCGACAACCCGACCTCGCGTCCGCATGGCAGGACATGTACGACTACAACGGCAGCCGTCCCCTCGACTGCCATGCGTGAGGCCCCGACGTCCCCGAGCTCGTGGCCGAACCCCAGTTCGGAGTACCGATGAGCACCGCCCCCGTCACAGACGTGCACGCGCACGTCCTGCTGCCGACCCTGCATGCCGAGGTAGAACGGCGCGCACCCAACGGCATCCGCGAGGCGGCCGCTCTCGACCTCAAACGGAACGGCGTGGCGAGCCAGGTCGTGTCCGGTCCCATGGTGGGCGCCCGGATCCCCAAGCTGACCTCTGTGGAGGTTCGCCTGCAGGAGATGGACGCGCAGGGCGTCGACCGGCAATGGGTGAGCGCGTCACCCAACCACTTCTACGCGTGGGCGGATGAGGACCTGGCGGTATGGGTCGCATGCGAGGCCAACCGGCAGGTGGCCGAGCACGTCGGCCACGCACCGGGACGCCTGACCGGCCTTGGGCTCGTACCGCTGCAGCATCCCCACCGCATCCTCGACTGTCTCGACGATGCGGTGATCGGCAACCGACTCGCCGGAGTGGAGATCTCCTCGTTCGCCGGGGGCATCGAGCTCTCAGATGAGCGCCTCGAACCCTTCTGGGCCCGCGCCGAACAACTTCACGCCATCGTCTTCCTGCACCCGTTCGGCTGCTCGCTCGACGAGCGACTTGATCGCTTCTACCTCGCCAACACCGTCGGACAGCCGGTGGAGAACGCGGTGGCGCTCTCTCACTTGATCTTCTCAGGCCTGCTCGACCGGCATCCCGACCTGATCGTCGTCGCCGCGCACGGCGGCGGCTACCTCCCCACCGCGATCGGAAGGTCGGATCACGCGTGGCGGGTGCGCCCGGATGCGCACGGCTGCGCGCATCCACCGTCGAGCTATCTGCAGCGGATCTGGTTCGACACGGTGGTCCACGACCCGTCGGCGCTGCGCCACCTCATCGATGTTGCCGGCGCTTCACAGCTCATGCTCGGCAGCGACTTCCCATTCGACATGGGTGTCGACGATCCGGTCGGCTTCGTCACCGCCGCCGGGCTCCCCAGGGACACCGTCGCGAAGATCCTGGGAGGCAACGCTGACGAGTTGCTTCGAGAGGGGAGCCGGACATGAGGATCGCGCGATGGATCCGGGACGGCGTCACGGAAGAGGGATTCGTCATCGGCGACGCCGTCGTCCCCTTTCCCGACGGCTTGACGGTGACCCAGGTGCTGGGACGGGGTCTGCGCGAAGCGCACTCCCTCGTCGAGCGTGCCGACCGCGACGGCGGGACGCCGCTGGCCGATGTCATCCTGCTCGCACCCCTCGTGCCGCGGTCGATACGGGACTTCGTCGCCTTTGAGGAGCACGTCGAAGGGATGACCACGGGGGCGGACGGAATACCCGCTGTCCCGCCGGAGTGGTACGAAGCCCCCACCTTCTACTTCACCAACCCGCACACCGTTCTCGGGCCCGCCGACGAGGTCCTTCCGCCCGTGAGCGACCGCCTCGACTTCGAATTGGAAGTGGCCATCGTCCTCGGTGCGACCCCAGGCATTGGAGACACGAACCTCACTCCCGGCGAGGCCGCAGCTCGGATCTTCGGATACACGATCATGAACGACTGGTCGGCCCGAGACCTTCAGGCGCGAGAGATGAAGGTGCTTCTGGGTCCCGCGAAAGGCAAAGACTTCGGAACCACACTCGGCCCGTGGATCGTGACCGCCGACGAACTGGAACAGTACCTCGACGAAGAGGGGTTCCTCGTGATCCGCGCCGAGGCTCGCGTCAACGACGAACTCGTGGGGGAGGACCTCATCTCCAACGCGGGGTGGCCGTTTCCCGAACTCGTCGCGTATGCCTCGCGCAACGCGCGAGTGGCAGCCGGCGATGTGCTCGGTTCGGGAACCGTCGGCAACGGCGGCTGTCTGGGCGAGCTGTGGGGACGCAACGGCGACCTTTATCCGCCCCCGTTGAGGGCGGGGGATGTCGTGCACCTCATCGTCGAGGGCATCGGTGATCTGGTGAATGCTGTCGCCGCGCCGCTGCCCGCACCTGCGATCCGCGCGGCCCGAAAACGAGACCGCCGCCGTGGCAATCCACATCCAACAGCCAATCGATGACGATAGGAGACGAAATTGACAATCAACGGATTCTTCTCACTCGAGGACAAGATCCAGGCAGCCGGGGGGAACCCAGCGCAGATGCTGCGCGGAAACCCCGCGCGCCACTACCCCTTCCCCTACCAGCCCGAGTCGGCAGAAGGGCCGGCCGAGCAGTGGGCTTGGGTGAACACCTGCACGATCTTCAATCAGTCACACCACACGAGCGATATCCACTTAAAGGGACCCGACGTCAAGCGTCTCTTCTCGGACACCGGCGTCAACAGCATGAAGGCTTCGGGCGAGGCCGGGCCAAGCATTTCATCGGGCTCAGCCCAGACGGCTACGTCATCGGTGATCAGATCCTGTTGGGGCTCGAGGACGACGTCTACAGCCTCGCACTCACGGTTACATGGCCAGGAAGCGCTACGAGGGGAAGAACGCGAAGGAGATCCTCCGCTGTCTGAAGGGTGCGATCGGCCGCGAAGTCGCAGACATGCTCGCGGTTGGTCTCGATGGCGCACTCGACCTCGGAGCCGTTGCCCTCTCCGAGGCATCCGGCACTCCGCTGGACCATGTGCAGTTGGTGTCACCGCTTCCACCCACATTCATCCGAGATTTCGCGGTGCTCGAGCAGCACGTTAGCGGCATCGTGCGGGGCACAAGAGGAGATGTGCGCGAAGCAGTCCCGGATGCGTTCCGTGAGGAGCCGGTGCTCAATGTCACTAACCCTGATTCGAGCGAGTCATCGTTTCAAGGTCGCAGGGTTGAGCCCGCTCAACGCCCGCCTCTACGCTCCTATCCCGGGTGGTCGCGCGGCGGAGATCGGCGCATCCCACGCGCGACGCCATCGACAA
This sequence comes from Microbacterium sp., assembly GCA_035274105.1. GTDB lineage: Bacteria > Actinomycetota > Actinomycetes > Actinomycetales > Microbacteriaceae > Microbacterium. The sequence continues at coordinate 20,974 of DATEOM010000057.1, read as the reverse complement.
GGTTGGTGCCGTCCATAGCGATCTCTCTGTGGATTCGCGTTCGCTCGGAGGGAGAGAGTTGAAAGCACCTTGCAAGACCCGCCGGGACACCAACGGCAAGACGACAACCACCGCGACCCCGTCACCAATCACCGCAAATCGACTCAATGAGGAGTACACAATGACCGATTACTCGTCCGGCTTTCGTATCGAGCCCACCGACACAGTGCAGACAGCACTGGAGCGCGCCGGCTCGGCGATCACAATGCTGTGGAAGACCCACGCTCCTGCTCCTGCCGTTCCGGTGGTGCAGCCAGAGTTCACCGATTGGGAGCAGGAGCAGCAGTCGTGGAACCGCACGGTCGCATTCCTCGACCTCTCACATCACATGACGGACCTCTTCATCGACGGTCCAGACGCCGTCACGCTGCTGACTCGCGTGAGCGCCAACAACTATGAGAAGTTCGCAGTCGGTCAGGCGAAGCAGTTCATTGCTGTCTCTCACGACGGATGGCTCATCCAGGACGCGATTCTTGCTCGCGTCGGCGAGAATTCGTTCGTCCTGACGGGCATCGGCACGGCTCACAACTGGGTCGCGTATCACGCGGCTGCCGGCGGCGACGACGTGTCCCTTGAGTGGGACTACTCCTCCGACATCCGGAGAAATGACACGCCTCGGCTGTTCCGCTACCAGGTCCAGGGGCCGAACGCCCCCGAAATGCTGCAGACGCTCTTCGGTGATGCGTTGGACGACATCGCGTTCTTCCACCTCAAGGACGTGCAGCTCGAAGGCCGTCCGTTCCAGGCGATTCGTCATGGCATGGCGGGTCAACCAGGGTTCGAGTTCACCGGCCCGTGGGAGCACGCCGAATTCGTGAAGGATGCTCTTCTGCGAGCGGGGGAGCCCGTCGGTCTCGTCCAGGTAGGCGGGCGCGCTTACTACACGACGGGTGTCGACAGCGGCTGGCTCGCTGCCCCGGTTCCCGCCGTCTACCACGACGACGCCGAAAAGGGCTTCAGGTCGTCCGTCAGCATCTTCTCCTACGAGGGCATGAGCCCAATCCAGGGCAGCTTCTACTCGCCGGACATCGTGGATTACTACGTCAACCCCTACGAGGTGGGATATGGACGCTCCATCCACCTCGACCACGATTTCGTCGGGCGTGATGCGCTGAGGCTCAAGAAGGAGGACGTCCGCCGCAAGAAGGTGACCCTGATATGGAACGCCGAAGACGTCGACCGCGTGTTCGGCGCCGACCGCGACCTCATCCTCAGCTACACGAAGGATCGGGTCGAGAAGGACGGCGAACTCGTCGGCATCTCGGAGTACGCCGCGTCGAGCGCCGCGGAAGGGACGGTGCACTCGATCGCTCGCGTCGACACCGCGCACGCCGAGCCGGGCACGGAACTGGTGCTGCGATGGGGCTTCCACCCCGGTCCTGCCGATCCCGGGTTCGACGAGTTCGAGAGCATCCGAGTTGTGGTGGCACCGTCTCCCTACAACGAGTACGCGCGCCAGGCATACCGAGCGGAGGCGCAGCGGTGAGTGCCGTCCGAAAAGTCCTCATCCAGGGGGCGGGAATCGGGGGACTCGCCCTCGCCAACGCACTCGCCCGCGACGGCATCGAGGTCGACGTTGTCGACGGCGCCGGCCGATCGGGTGTGCTCGGTGTCGGCCTCAATCAGCCGTCGAACGCGCTCGGCGCGCTCGACGAGATCGGATTGCGCGACGCCTGTCTCGCAATCGGAGTTCCGTTCGAAGCGGTGGAGATCTGGGCGCCGAACGGAGACTTGATCGCCAAACTCCCTCCCGCCGAAGGCATCTACCCGAAGCCGTCGAACAACGGGATAAGTCGCCCCGCCTACTTCGACATCCTTCGCTCGGCGGCTGAGCAGGCGGGAGCACGCGTTCGTGTCGGCCGGACGATCATCAGCATTCATGATCGCGGCGACGACGTAGTGGTGGAGACGGGGACATGGATTGGGCGCCACGAGGCTCCCGAGCCCGACAGCAACCCGGTCGAAGAGCATTACGATCTCGTGGTCGGTTTCGACGGCGCGCGATCCAGGGTGCGACAGCATCTGTTCGGGGACAAGTACCGGCCGGATTTCACCGGTACCGGCAACTGGCGGTCGATCATTCCCCGGCCCTCCTGGGTGAACGGGGTCACGCTGGTTCCCGCGCCCGGCAACGTCAAAGCTGTGCTGACGCCCATCAGCGAGGACGAGATGTACTTCGGTCTCGTTTCGCCGGAGCCCGGGAACCCTCGCCACGCGCCTGAGGACTACGTCGCGTCGTTTCGAGAGCGCACGAAGGCGTTCTCGGGGAAGCTGGCTGAGTTGCGAGAACAGGTCTCCGACGACACGGTGAACGTATATGTGCCGATCGAGTACGTGGTCGTCCGGGAGCCGTGGTACCGCGGCCGCGTGGTGATCGCGGGTGACGCTGCGCACACGTCGCCTCCGCACATCTCGCAGGGCGCGGCGATGGCGCTCGAAGACGCCGTGACGCTCTCGGCGGCCCTTCGGGACCATGAATCGGTGGAGGATGCGCTGGCGGGATGGTACGAGCGCCGACGCGATCGAGCGAGCCTGGTCGCGGACATGTCGCTCGCGCTGCTGCACGAAGAGATGCACGAAGAACTTTCCGAGCGTGACACAGAGCTCCTCGCGATGGGCTTGCCCGCTGTGCAGGCGAAGTTGGCTCAGGAGGCGTATTGACGTGAATCGGGCCGTGCAATTTCGAAGCTTCGGCGATCCCTCCGTGCTGGAGGACCGGCTGCTGCCCGACCAGGCTCCCGGCGAAGGCGAGGTGAAGATCCTCACCATCGCCGTGGGTGTGAACCCGTTCGACTACAAGGTTCGGCGCGGATGGATCCCCACCGTCGCAGTCGACGGGTGGTGCGGGGTCGGCAGCGACTTCTCGGGGGTAGTCACCGAGGTAGGAGACGGGTCCTGCTACGACACGGGTGAACCGATCCGCGTGGGGGATCCGGTCCTCGGCTGGACGGATCGGGGAGCCCTGCAGCAGCAGCTCATCGTGCCGGCGAACCAGGTCGTCCTCAAGCCCGCGGACTTGAGCTGGTCGTCTGCGGCGGCGATGATCCGCCCCGTGGTCACGGCTCACGCAGCCATCCGTGAGCTGCAGCCCCGCGACGGCGACACGGTGTTGGTCAGTGCCGCATCGGGCGCGGTGGGAAGTCTCTTCAGCCAACTCGCGGTTCGGGAAGGCGCGATCGTCATCGGCACAGCCTCGGAGGAGCGACACTCGGAGATACGGGATATCGGAGCGATTCCGGTGGCCTATGGCGAGGGGGTCCTGGACAGGATTCGCGCCGCCGCGCCCGGCGGCGTGACCCACGTCCAGGACAACTTCGGCGGAGGAACGGTCCAACTGGGAGTCACGCTCGGGGTGCCCCCGTCACGCATCTGCACAGTCGTGGACTATGCCGCCGCCGCGGATCTCGGTGTTCGCATGCCGGCCGCATACGAGCGAACGGCGGCGCGTCTGGCCGAATCGGCGCGACAGTTCGCGAATGGCGAATTGCGACTCACCATCGCTCGAGAGTTCACGATGGACCGTGCTCGCGAGGCGTTCACGCTTCTGGAGTCCGGGCATCCAGGTGGAAAGATCATCATCCTTCCCCAGGCGTACGGCGCATGATTCGCCCCACCGGCCTCACCGTCAATCACCTAGCAACAGAAACCCACGCGAAGGAGCTGTGGTCATGACCGACTTCTCACTCGAGGACAAGATCCAAGCATTCGGGGGAGACCCTCTCGCCATGCTGCGGACGTCACCGTCCCCGCACTATCCGTTCCCTTATCCGCCCGAATGGAACACCTGGGCGGCGGAACAGTGGGCGTGGAAGAACACCTGCACCCTGTTCGACCAGTCCCACCATATGGCGGACGTCTACTTCAAGGGCCCTGATGTCAAGGCGCTGTTCGAAGCCACCGGGGTGAACTCCCTGGCGAACTTCGGGCGGGACCGGGCCAAGCATTTCGTCGGCGTCGGACCCGATGGGATGTTCATCGGGGACATGATCCTCTTCGGGCTCGAAGATGATGTCTATAGTCTTGTCGGCGGAAACATAATCGCGAACTGGGTGGAGTACATCGCTCAACGCGACAACTACGACGTCGAGGTCGACGTGGATGCCCCGACGATGTTCAATCCCACGGGCCGGCGCAAGCTGTGGCGATATCAGCTCAACGGTCCCCTCACCCAGGACGTCGTCGAAAAGGCCGTCGGCCATTCCTTGGGTGACGTGCCGTTCTTCGGAATGACATCGTTCGAGATCGCCGGCACGCCCGTCCGGGCGCTGAACCACACGATGGCGGGCGTTCCGGGCGACAATTCCACCGGGTTGGAACTATTCGGGCCGGTTGAGTTCGGGTACCCCGTCATGGCCGCACTCGAGGCCGCGGGCGCCGAATTCGGGATGGTTCGCGGTGGCTCCGCCGCCTACACGTCCACCGGCCACGAGAGCGGCTGGTTGGCCGCGCCGGTTCCCGCGATCTATACACAGCCGGAGATGGAAGGCTACCGGCGGCACCTGCCAGGGTGGGGCGCCGAGGCGACGCTCTTCCTCGATGGCAGCTTCGACCCGCCGACGATCGAAGGCTACTATCGCGACCCGTATGACCTCGGCTACGGCCGCATCGTCAAGTTCGACCACGATTTCATCGGCCGCGACGCATTGGAGGCGCGTCGCGAACTTCCGCACAAGCAGAAGGTTTGGCTGATGTGGGACGACGACGACTTCATGCGGGTCATGCGCGACGGACTGTTCGGAGAGGCCGAGCGGCCGCGAATCGTCAGTGTGCCCAACGCCTTCGCCGCGTCTCAGCACTACGACGCTGTGACGGTCAACGACGAGGTCATCGGCACGTCCGCGTACGGCGGCTACACCGTCAACATCGGCCACGTCGCGTCGATCGCGCACCTCGACGCTGACCAGGCGACCGATGGAAACAGGGTGGTGATCCAGTGGGGTGAACCGGCCGCGGGGCAGAACCGCCCCGGCGCTCAACCTCGGCACACGCTGACTGACATCCGCGCCACCGTCCGCACCACTCCGCCGGCCGGGCGGTGAAAACAGCAGGTCGGCCGCTTTCGCGGCGGCCGACCTGCTGTTCAAGCCACCCCACCCCGCATCCTTCGATCTGGAATGCAGAATGGCATGGCGCGGCGCGGCTTGAACTGTCCGACACCCGAGGCGCTCGTCAAACGGCGGCCGACACGCGGTTGTGACGAACGGACAATCGGCCCTGCAGAAGCGCGCCGACCGTGGTGATCTGCTCTTCGTTGTCGAACGCGGACCCGAGCGCCACGACCCGGCATCCGGCGGCGAGGAAGTCGCCGGCGGTATCGGGGGTGACGCCCCCGGTCGCGACGAACCGCACCTGTGGGAACGGGCCGGACTGGTGACGGATCCATGCCGGTCCCAACCGTTCCGCGGGGAACGCTTTCAGCCAGGTCAACCCTTGTTTGAGAGCCGCCTGGATATCGGACCCGGTCGCGACGCCCGGGATGTGGGGCAGTCCGTGGGCCTTGCTGGCAGCGGCCACCTCCGGGTCCAGGCCGGGGGCGACCGTGAACGCTGCACCTGCCTCAGCGACGGCACCGACCTGATCGGCCGAGATGATGGTTCCGGCGCCGACGTCGACGCCGCGGGCGCGGCCCGCCTCGACCACGGCATGGAGCACCGGCAGATCCTCCGGGCCCATCACCGGAACCTCCATGATGCGAACCCCGACCGCCCAGGCGGTTTCGGCCAATTCCAGGGTGCGGGCCAGGCCCTGCCGCCGGAAGATGCCCATCACTGGGACGTCGGCGAAGGTGCGAGTGAAGTATGCGTCGGTCATTGGTGGTCTCCGGGGATGGGTGCAGTGAGGGGCGCTTGGTCGGTGTGGCTTCGCAGTACTGTGGCGGCGGCGTCATGGGCCGCCCAAAGTCGGCGGTATGCAGGGTCGCCGCGGAGCAGCCCAGACAGCCATCCCGCGGCGAACGCGTCGCCGGCGCCGACAGGTTCGACGACATCGACGACGTTTGCCGGCACCCGCACACACGTGCTGCCGCTGAACTCCACGGCTTCGACCGCTCCGTCTTTGACGACCAGGGTCGGCACGTCGGGGAACAGGTCGCGGATCTGTTCCGCGGTGCTCGTGCCCCACAGTGCCTCGGCTTCGTCGCGTCCAACGAACACGATGTCGGCCGCGACAGCGAGCTCACGCAGCACCTGACCGGCCTCATTCGACGATGACCACAACGCGGGCCGATAGTTCACGTCGAAACTGACCCGGGCTGGGGCGAGCGCTCCGGCGCACAGTCGGCCCAGGAGATCTCGGCAGCTCGGGGAGATGGCGGCCATGATGCCGCTGCTGTGCACGACCCGCGCCGCGGGGAGCTGCCGGAGATCCGCAGCGGACATTGTCGACGCGGCCGACCCTGTCCGGTAGTACTGCACCCGTGATCCCGCGGCGCCAGGGTCCTTGATCATCACCCCGGTGGGGTGCCCCGCATCCACACGCACCCACGAGGTGTCCACCTGATGGCGGGTGACACTGCCCAGCACGAGTTCGCCGAGGACGCCGCCACCGATCCGTGAGTACCACGCGGTGCGCAACCCTCGCGCGGCCGCAGCGATCGCGACGTTGCTCTCGGCGCCGCCGGCACTGACAGTGACCGCGTCATCCAGCTGCAGCGCGCCTCCTGGCGGCGGGGTGAACAGCACCATCGTCTCACCGATGGTGAGCAGGTCCACCACGCCCGTCGAGGGAGCGGTCATACGGTCACCGTGGCCGCGGATTCCGCGGGATGGGTGGTGTCCTCCAGAAGTTGGGTGACTGCCAGTTCCACTCCGCGCAGCTGGGCGAGCCCTTTGAGCCTGCCGACCAGGGCGTACCCGGGGTAGGTGCGCCGCTTGAGATCGTCCAGCAGGAAGTGGCCGTGGTCGGGGCGCATCGGGATGATCGCGGCGGGCTCCCCGGCTGCCGCTCGCCGTCGTTCCTCGAGGACGAGTTCGCGGATGACGGCGACCATGTCCGAGCCGCCGTCGATGTGACTGTCTTCGAAGAAGCTCTTCCCGTCCGCTTCGATGGTGACGTTGCGGAGGTGGGCGAAGTAGATGCGATCCGCGAATCGCCGGGTCATCTCCACGACGTCGTTGGTGGTCACGGAACCGTACGAGCCGACACACATGGTCAGTCCGTTCGCCCACGACGGGGCGGCATCGAGGATCCACTGCGCATCCTCCGCGGTGGATACGACCCGGGGCAGCCCGAACAGCGGGCGTGGCGGGTCGTCCGGGTGGATCGCCAGCCGGACACCGGCGGCTTCGGCGGCGGGAACCACCGCGCGCAGGAACGAGCCGAGGTTGTCGCGGAGGGTGTCCGCATCGATACCGTCGTAGAGCTTCAGACCGGCGCGAAGGGTATCCAGATCGTAGGACTCTTCTGAACCCGGGAGGCCGACGAGGACGGTGTCGGTGAGCGCCGCGAGTTGTTCGTCGTCGAGAGCGTCGAAGTACACCTTCGCGCGCGCGACCTCTTCAGGCGTGTAGTCGGCGTCGGCGTCCTTGCGCTGCAGGATGAACAGGTCGAATGCGGCGTGAGCGATGAAATCGAACCGCATCGCATACCCACCGGTCGGCAAGGGGAATCGCTGGTCGGTGCGGGCCCAGTCGATCACCGGCATGAAGTTGTAGCACACCGTCCGCAGCCCGGCCACCCCCAGGTTGTGCAGGGTTTGTGCGTAGTTCGCGATCGCTCGCGCACGGTACGGGCCGCCCCACTTGATGTGCTCGTGCACCGGAACGGACTCCACGACCGACCAGGTCAGCCCTGCCGCTTCGATCTCCGCCTTCCGCTTGGTGATCTCCTCGAGCGACCATGCGTGCCCATTGGGGATGTGATGCAACGCGGTGACGATTCCGGTGGCATCCGTCTGTCGGATCTCTTCGAGCGTCACGGGATCGTTGGGACCAAACCAACGCCAAGTGTGTTCCATGAGTGTGCCTTTCGAAGTGTGGTGAGGTCAGCGCGCGGCGGCGGGTTCGGCGGAGGACTCGGTGACGTCGGTCGTGGCGGTGATCTCGCGAGGGCTTGGCACCCAGTCCGCGTCGACCGGGGGGAGTTCGTCACCGAGGGTCAGATACAGCCGGTCAATGCGCAGACCGGACTTCTGCGCCAGCACGCTCAACGTGTGGCGGCCGGCGGTGACGTCCAGGTCGCACACCTGCGCCCACACCCAGATCTGACGGGAGCCGTAGGTGGCCATGCCGCCGCGCTTCCCGTTGTACTGGGCTCGGTCCAGCGCAACACCATCCAGCGCGACCATGCATGCATCGTCGGTGCTGTTCTCGAACTTGACCAGCATCCAGACGTGATACCGGCCGGGCGCGGTGACATCGACGGTGTAGTGCATCCCGGGCGCCGTGGCCGGATCCGCCCACTGCAGACGGCGGGGTGCGATGTGCATCGCCAGGCCGGTGTGCCCGTCGGTCTCCGCGTTAGTGTGCGTCCAACCGGGGTCCGCCGGGTCGTCGCCGGGTGTGGTCCAGGCGTGGGCGTCCTCGGCGAGGACGTATTCCGCTTCGATAGCGAGGCGTCCCTCACGCTCTTGGGATACGCCGGAGCCGAGCTGCGCGACCACATCCTTCGTGCCGTCGGGGTGGGCTTGGTACTTGGGTGTTCCCAGTGCGAGCTGCTCGACGGCGACCGTGCGGCGGAAGGTGGTTTCACCGCTCCAGAACCCCGCGCCGGCATACACCTGGGGGAGGGGTGCAACGTCGTCTGGGTCGGTGCGGTAGTAGGCGGCGGTGATGTGCGACACCGCCTCGAGGCCTGTGTCCTCGGGACGTGGTGCCGCCGCCGGTGCGTCAGCGCGGCCGGTGTGCAGGCTGAACTGCGGGCCGAGGTTGCTGGCCGATTCCAGCGTGGTGTAGATCACGAGCTTGGACAGGGTGACGTCCGGGTCGATCACGTGCAGTCGCAGGGTGTGGGCGCCGTGGTCGAGGTGAGGCAGGCGCACACGGAGGCGCTCCACATTGTCCTGCACACCCTCCTCCCACGTCCCGCGGTGCTCGTCTGTGATCGCGCTGCTGACGACCACGGGCGCGGCGTCGTCGACACTGACACCCACCCGAAGCGCCCCGGTGGCGTTGAGGGTCGGCAGCCGATGCAGCTCCAGCACGTGGGTCCCGGCAGTGTGCAGGTGGAACCTATGCTCCAAGATCGCATCGCGAGACCAGTCGGAGTCCGCCGCTCCGGAGTCGCGCGCTTGGACGGCGGCGTTCGCGTATCGTCCGAGGAAGGGAACCACCGTCCACCGGGTGATGGATCCGTCGACAAAGCGGTCGGCGCGCGAGGGGTCGAGGCTGATGTATCCGTCCGCCTCCACGGCCCCAGTGAAGTGGGGCTGCACCGCGGGTGTTTCGGGCACGGCGACCGTGACGGTGATGGTGTCGCCGGTGTCGGGGCTGCTGATCCGGATGGTGCCAGTACTGCCGGCCCGCGCGGCGGCGTCGGAGACGCGCACCGCGAGGCGCTTCTCCGTGCGAACCTTCCCCTCCAGGTGGGCGACGTCGATCCACGCATCGGCCTGGATCTGGTAGCGCACCTCTGCGGCGCCGGTGCTGAACACCTCCAGCCACTTCTCTGCTGTGCCGTGCGGCCAGAATGTCAGCGTCTGCTCCGCATCGCTGGTCCGTGCGCCCCACACGACAACCCCGAGTCCGCGGCCGGCAAGAGCGAGCGCCGGCGTGCCCGCCGGGTGCAACGGCATCACCGGGGGCGGGAACTGCTCGGGCGTGAACATGCCGTCCCACACCCCGTCGGACATCGTGTGGTTATAGAAGTGGATGAGGGCACGCTTGTGCCGGTCGAACTGGCGCGACACCGCGAGGTACTCGTCGGCCGCAGCGTACTTTCCCTGGGCGTGAGCGAGGCGACTGCGGTCGGCGTACGCGAACTGGGCGTTCGAGAGGTACGCGAAGTGAATCTTCACCGCGAACAGCTGGAAGAACGCATCCCGTTCAACCGCGGGGAGGGCCGCGAGGATTTCATTGGTGCGGTCGTAGAGCTCGCGGAATTGCTGCACGCGATCGAAAGCTTCGTCTCCGTAGCCGACCTGCGGGAACACGTCTCCGGTGAGGTGCTCGATCTTGCGCTGGTTGTTCAGCTGGTAGTAGGTCGTGTAGATCTCACCGGCCGCCCCGCCGTGACCACCGGTGAAGGTCGCGTCGACCCAGTCCGCAGTGAAGGTCTGCACGTCGGCCGTGCGCTCTTCCTTGCCTGCCTCCCACGCGCTGCGGAGGAAGAACTCCATCTCGATCTCGAGGGGCTTCAGGCCGCCGATGTTGTCGACCCACAGCTTGCGGATGCCCCGGTCCCACGCCTTGCGGAGCTCGGTCTTCATCAGCACCAGCGGAGTGGAGGATGTCGCGAGGTAGCTGGTGACGAGATTCGACCAGTAGGAGGAGTGGTAGTACAGCCCATGACCACCGGGCCGGCCCCGTTCGGCGGCTGAGGGGAACCGACGGATGTAGCCGAAGTTGTCGTTCGCCCACACCACCGTCACGTCGTCCGGAACATGCAGCCCCGCGTCATACAGCGGCAACACTTCCTTGTAGGGGATGAACAGCTGCGGCGGGGTGTCGGCGGGGACGCCGAGTGTGGTGCTGAGCAGCTCGCGCTGGTCGGTGATGACCGTCTCCAGCAGCTCCACTCGGGCGCGGAACTTCTGTTCCTCGTCGAGGGTCGTGTCGTTGTCGATCGTTGCGGTGCTGAAACCGACATCGTGCACCCCGCGCATCCCGACGGTCCAGGTGACCTCGTAGTCGCGGTTTTGGGTGACGCTGCCCTGCCAGTACTCGCGCAGCTTGTCGCGGTTGCGTCCGGTCAGCGAGTAGTCGTACTCGACCGGTTCGTCCTGCTGCTGCACCCACGGGCGGAACTCGTGCTCGTTGCTTCGCAGCAGCATGTCGCAGTGGCTGGTACCGACGACGATACCCATCTCGTGGGCAAGGCGGCCGTTCTCCGGGTCGTGGTTGAACGCGCCGACGTGCATGGCCGGCCACAGATAGTTGCCTTTCAGTCGGAGGATCAGCTCGTAGACGCGTTCGTATGCCTCCGGCCCGATCGTGTCGTCGGCGGTGTGGGCGCGGGCCCAGTCGAACAGCTCCTCCTCGTCGTTCAGGAAGACGCCCCGGTACTGCACGGACGGCCAGTCGACGACGTGGGTGCCCGTCGCGACGGTGACATGATCGCGGGCTCGGAGCGGAACCTGCCCCCACCAGTACCAGGGCGACACGCCGATGGCCTCGGTGAAGTCATAGATGCTGTAGATCGTCCCGCGGCGGTCGGCGCCCACCAGATAAAGCACGTCATCGGCGAGCGTCACCAGGAAGCCCTCCCACCTGAGCACGCCGCTCTCGTCCCGAAGCGCCGCGACATCGATGGTGCTCGCCGCGACGGCGGCATCCACCAACTCCGACTGGCCGAGCGTGCCCACCACGATCCGGGCGGCGGCTGGATCGGCCGTCACCGTCACGTGGGCGCCGGTGACGGCGGCGAGGTCACGGGCGAGGTCCGCCGCAGCGCGACGCACCGCGGCGGACTCATCGGCGGACACGGCGACCTGCACGGTCTCGCCGCGAACGGCGACACCGATCCCGCGGTCGATCTCGTCGACAAGATAGCCGGGGCGGGGGTGGGATGAGGGCATGTCTGGCTTTCCGGGGAGAGGTGTCATCGTCGACCGACCGACACGGGCACTGTCGATCTCTTCATCGACCGTGACGTAGTGATCGTTCACTGTTTGAAGCAGTAGCTTAGTGATCGATCACATTTTGTGTCAACGAAACGCGCCGAATGTGATTGCGGATCAGTCCGCGAGCGCGGCGCTGGTCACGGTGACGAAGGTGTCGTCGGTGCCGAAGCGGTGACCGGCCTTGTTGAACCAGATCGGCATGTCGCCGAGGTTGGTGATGCGGATCCGCTTGGGACCTTGCGGCAGTGGGGGACTGACGTAGCGCCAGCTGCGGTCGGTCACCAGGCTGTAGAAGTCCACGAGCGCGGAGGTCAGCGGCTGCTGCGCGTCGTCGCGGTAGATATCGACGCGGGCGTAGCCGCTGTGCGGCGTGGTGTTACCCTGCAGTCCGATCCGGCTGGCCGTGAAGGGTGCGTCGAGGAACGTGTCGGCGAGGTTCGTGGTCCAGGTCAGCTCCACCGAGGCTCCCGCGGCGCCCAGTTCGACCTGTTCGCCGGTGGTGGGATTCCATGCCTGCCAGTACTCGGGCAGCGACAGGCGGTCGTCGGCGATCGTCAGCGGCAGCCACACGTATGAGGCGGCGGAGGCCTGGTGCGGGAAGGACCAGCGGTCGCCCATGTACATCGGCGGGTGGCCGTCCCGGGTGAGCACGAACGTGCACTGCGAGTTGTAGGTCAAGGTGCCGGCGGGGGCGAACAGGCCGTGGTGGGTCCACGGGCCGTCGACCGCGGGGGCGGAAAGGTAGTAATTGTCGTTGCGCTCCCAACTGGTCTTGTTGGAGAACAGCAGGAAGTAGCGGTCGTCGTGGCGGAACAGCGCGGGGGACTCGCCGCCGATGGCGATGTCATGGGCGACGCGTTCTTCGACGGAGCGGTAGTCCTCATTGAGGCGGAAGATGTCGCCCTCGTGGAGGATCAGGTACCCGGTGCCGTCCTCTTCCTGGAAGGTGCCCATGTCCCAGCCCCGCAGCGGTTCGCCGTTCCAGGTGACGGCGCCTTGGAAGGTGTACTCGCCATTGATGGTGTCACTGGTGGCCAGTCCGATGATCGCGTCGGTGTACGTGCGGTCATCGGTGTGCGCGTACATCATGAACGTGCCGGTGCTCGGGCAGCGCATGACCTTCACCCGTTCGCCGATGCGATCCGGGCCCAGCAGACCATCGGTCTGCGGCGGGAGGGCGAGGCGCTCAAACCGCCAGGTCACCAGATCGGTGGAGGAGTAGCAGCTGAACCCGTTGAAGACGTTCTCATCATCGGTCTTGAACTCACCGAACAGGTAGTAGCGACCGTCGTGAAAGACGATGCCGCCACCGTGGGCGTTCACCGGCTGACCGCTGTCGTCGAACCAGGCGACGCCATTGACGAGGACGGAATCGAGCATGAGGGACTGCTTTCTCTTCGGTGAGGGCGCGCGTGATTGACCCGAAACGCGCGCCGCAGGTGGGATGGGTCGCTCAGGGATGGGGCTGTTGGGAGTTAGGCGTCAGCGAGCGGCGGCCGTGGATTCACGCCAGATGATCCGGTTCAGCGGCTGCAAATCCAGTACGGCGTCCTCGTTCTTGAGGGTCGCGATCAGGCGCGTCATCGCCCGGCTGCCGACCTGTTCCAGGTTCACGTCGACGGTGGTCAGGGAGGGGGAGATGAACTGTCCGATCGGGTTGTTGTCCCAGCCGGTGACGCTGACATCGCCGGGCACGCTCCAACCGCGCTCGAGGGCGCCGCGGATCACGCCGGCGGCGACCAGATCGTTGGCGGCCAGGATCGCCGTGGGCGGGTCGTGCGCGGGAAGCGAAGCGACTGCCGCAATTCCGGACTCTCCGGTCCAATCCCCTTCATACACGCCCGCCGACTCCAGACCGAGGCGGTGCACCGTTTCCAGGAAGGTGGTGGCACGCTCGCGAGCCGAGGCGAACTGTGCGGAACCTGCGACGTGGAAGAAGCGGCGGTGTCCGAGGTCGGCGAGACGTTCGATCAGCTCGCCGACCGGGGTGGCATCGGCGAGCTCCCCGATACCGCGCATCTCATCGTCGAAGTCCTCGGACACCACGACCGTGATGTCCTCGGGGAGCTTCGAGATCCGGGCTGACTGCACCGGTGCCAGCGACACGATTCCGTCAACCTGACGGGTGTCGACAAGCTCGAGGATGCGGTCAGTTCGTGCGGTGGCCCCACCTTCGGGGCTGATCACCTCGACGCTGTAGCCGGCTTCGTGAGCGGTCTGTGTAGCCCCGTGCAGCATCCGCGCAGGGTTGAACGCCAGAGTGGGGATCAGCACGGCCACGCGGCCAGTCGTCCGGGTGCGCATCGAGCGGGCAAGGAGGTTTGGTCGATAGTTGAGTTCGTCGATGGCGGCCGCGACGGCGGCGCGAGTCGCCGGCTTCAGCCCTTCGCCATTGAAGCGCAGGTGCCGCGACACCGTCTGATGGGATACGCCAGCGAGCCGCGCGACCTCCATGATCGTCGGACGCCGGGTAGCTGATTGCGTTTCTGTCACGTCATCCACCTTTTCGTTAGTCCCATGTTGACACATCGGGTGATCGTTCACTACTGTGAACCGGAACCTGGATAGTGAACGATCACTAGAACCACTGATCCAACGGAGAATTAAGTGTTGAAGTCTATGCCGACTCTCATCGCCCGCAGGGTGCGCTGCCGCGCAGCGGGCATCGTCGAGGGAGAACGCTGATGGCCGTCGTCGGCGAACTCCGCCAGCTGCGCGCCACCCCCCGCGGAGGAATCCGGCGCAAGCAGACTCTTTCGGAGCGTAAGGAAGAGCGGGCGGCCTGGACGTTCCTGCTGCCGTGGTTCATCGGCCTCATCGTGATCACGCTGGGTCCGATGATCGCATCGCTGGTGCTGTCCTTCACCGACTACAACCTGCTGCGTGACCCGTCCTGGGTGGGGCTCGAGAACTACGAGCGGATGCTCACCGACACCCGCCTGCACAAGTCGCTCGGGGTCACCTTCACGTACGTGCTCATCGGCGTCCCCCTGCAGCTGGCGGTGGCGCTGTTCCTCGCGATCATCCTGAACCGGGGGCTCAAGGGCCTGTCGTTCTACCGATCGGTCTACTACCTGCCCTCGCTGCTGGGCGGTTCGGTCGCCATCGCGGTGCTGTGGAAGCAGATGTTCGGCAAGAACGGCCTGATCAACCAGGTGCTCGCGTTCTTCGGCGTCGAAGGCCCCGGGTGGATCTCGAACCCGGAGACCGCGCTGTGGACGCTTATCCTGCTGCACGTGTGGACCTTCGGGTCGGCGATGGTGATCTTCCTGGCCGGCCTGCGACAGATCCCCGACATGTACTACGAGGCGTCTGCCATCGACGGGGCCAGCAAATGGCGCCAGTTCCGCAGCATCACCATCCCGCTGCTGACGCCGGTGATCTTCTTCAACTTGGTGCTGCAGATCATCAACGCCTTCCAGTCGTTCACGCAGGCGTTCGTGGTCAGCGGTGGCACGGGAGGACCGGTGGACTCCACTCTGTTCTTCACGCTGTACCTGTATCAGCGCGGCTTCACCGACTACCAGATGGGCTACGCCTCGGCGATGGCGTGGCTGCTGCTGCTGATCATCGGCGCCTTCACCGCCATCAACTTCTTCGTCTCAAGGTACTGGGTGCACTATGACAACTGACGTCTACGACGACACGAACACGGCTGTCGCTATCGGAGCGCCCCGCCCGGAGCCGGCGGGCCGCCGCCGCCACAAGGGCCGCAGCGTCATCGTCTCGGTGATCAAGCACACCCTGCTGATCCTCGTCGGTGTGCTGATGATCTACCCGCTGCTGTGGATGGTGGCTGGGTCCTTCAAGCCGAACGAGCTGATCTTCCTCAGCCCCGGCTTGATCCCCGAAGAATTCACCACCGAGCACTATGCCAACGGGTGGAACGGCCTGACCTATCCGTTCGGGCTGTACATCTTCAACTCTGTGGTGATCGTGCTGGGAGCCCTCGTCGGCAACCTGGTCTCCTGCACGATGGCCGCGTACGCGTTCGCCCGGCTGCGGTTCCGCGGCAAGCCCCTGCTGTTCTCGGCGATGCTGCTGACACTGATGCTGCCGATCCACGTGCTGATCGTCCCGCAGTACATCATGTTCTCCCAGATCGGGTGGGTGAACACGTTCCTGCCGCTGATCGTGCCGAAGTTCCTCGCCGTGGACGCGTTCTTCGTGTTCCTGATGGTGCAGTTCTTCCGCGGCATCCCGAAGGAACTGGAGGAAGCGGCTCGGATCGACGGCGCCGGCTACTGGCGAACCTTCATCCAGATCATGCTGCCGCTCACCGTGCCCGCGCTGGCGACCACCGCGATCTTCACGTTCATCTGGACGTGGAACGACTTCTACACCCAGCTGGTGTTCCTCACCAAACCGGAGATTCAGACAGTCCCGGTCGCGCTGCGCAACTTCGTCGACGCCACGTCGCAGTCCAACTGGGGCGCGCTCTTCGCGATGTCGGTCATCACCCTCATCCCGCTGTTCATTGTCTTCCTCGTCGGTCAGCGATTCCTGGTCAAGGGCATCGCAACCACGGGGTTGAAGTAGGACCCTCCGGCCGCCCGGGCCGGTGTTGCAGAAAGGAAATGCAGAGTGTCACGTAATCACATGCAACGGGGCATCACCGTAGCGGCGCTCGTCGCGGGGGCATCTCTCGTGCTCGCCGGCTGCGGCGGCGGCGCCAACCCGTCGGAGACCAGCGGCGCAGATGATGAGAAGGTCACCATCCGGTTCGCCTGGTGGGGTGCCGACTCCCGGCACGAGAAGACCCAGCAGGTGATCGACCTGTTCGAGAAGGAGAACCCGAACATCACGGTCGAGGCCGAGCCGGGGACCTGGGACGCGTACTGGGATGCGCTGGCGACCAAGGCCGCGACCGGCGAACTGCCGGACGTCATCCAGACCGTCGACCCGTACGTTCTCGAGTACGGCCGCAACGGTCAGCTCGCCGACCTGACCCAATTCGGCGACGACCTGGATCTGTCCGCGTTCGACGACGCGGTGCTCACCGACAGCTCGGAGGACGGGAAGGTCTACGGCGTGCCCGGCGGCCTCACCACGTACTCGATCTGGACCAACCCGGATGTCCTCGAGGCCGCGGGCGTCGAGCTGCCCGACGACGAGACCTGGTCGTGGGATGACTACGCCAAGTTCTCGGACGAGGTCGCCGCTGCGGGCGTCGGCGTGGGTACCACGCAGCTGTCGTTCTACCCGGAGTCGTTCACCATCTTCGCTCGCCAGCACGGCGAGCAGCTGTGGGATGGTGACACCATCGGCTTCGACCAGGACACGCTGACGGACTGGTGGACGTACGTCCTCGACCTGTCCGAGTCCGGCGGGATGCTCTCGCCCGAACTGTCGGTGGAGGAGAACGGCATCCACGACTCCGACTCGTTCGCCCAGGGCAAGGCGGCGTTCAAGCCCAGCTGGGCCACCCAGCTCGGCCAGGTCGGTGCACTGAACGACACCGCCGACCTGCAGCTGCTGCAGCCTCCCGGGGAAGACGGCGCCGACGCGCGCGGCAACTGGGTGAAGCCCTCGCTGCACTACTCGATCGCCGAGAACTCGGAGCACAAGGAAGCCGCCGCGAAGCTGATCGACTTCATCGTGAACTCGCCGGAGGCCGGTGAGATCCTCGGCGCCGACCGTGGCCTGCCGCCCAACCCGGATGTGCTCGCTGAGATCCAGGACACGCTGAGCGTGGCGGACCAGAAGGCGGCAGCCTACCTCGCGGCGCAGAACGAGCTGAAGGCGAACCCGCGCCCGCTTCCCCCGGAGGGCGCCAGCGAGTTCAAC
Source organism: Microbacterium sp. (assembly GCA_035274105.1). Taxonomy (GTDB): domain Bacteria; phylum Actinomycetota; class Actinomycetes; order Actinomycetales; family Microbacteriaceae; genus Microbacterium. The sequence continues at coordinate 3,432 of DATEOM010000057.1, read as the reverse complement.
GGCATCTTCCAGCGCTACACCCAGGAGGTGCTGTACAAGAGCCTGACGCCCGAGCAGGCCGCCGAGCAGCTCATCTCCGAGGTGGAGGCCGCACTCGGCTAAGAGGGCGGAAGACAAGTGGTGCCGGGGCACAGTGTGCCCCGGCACCACATTTTCTGACTTGCCCAGACCGTGCATTCGAACGAGGCCCTGACCGTGACCGACCCGCACCGACTCCTGCCGACCGAGCCGCGACTGCGCGCCACCGCCAGCGACCTGCTCAGCCTCACCGAGCACCTGCCGATCCTCTCCCCCCACGGGCACGTTTCCGCGACGGACCTCGCCGCCAACCGCCCGTTTCCTGATCCCGCGGAACTTCTCGTGACCGGCGACCACTACCTCACCCGACTGCTGCATGCTGCCGGCGTCCCGCTGGGTCAACTCGGCGTCGGCGGACACCCCGCCGATCCACGCGAGGTGTGGCGGACCGTCGCCAGCCACTGGCACCTGTTCGCCGGCACCGCCACCGGGTACTGGCTGACCGAAGAGCTCGCCGAGGTCTTCCAGATCGACACACCATTGACCGCCGACAGCGCCGACGAGGTCTACGACCGGCTCGCCATACAGCTCACCACGGAAGCATTCCTGCCGCGATCACTGTTCCGGCAGTTCCAGATCGAAGTGCTCGCGACCACGGACGACCCGCTCGACGACCTCACCCCTCATCGCACACTCCAGCACGACGGCTACCGGGTGCTTCCCACGTTCCGGCCCGACCGCTACATCGACCCCACCGTGACCGGCTTCACCGAGAACGTCACCGGTCTCCTCGCGACCGTTCAGCAGCCCACCACGTTCGATGGGTACCTGAACGCGCTGCGCGATCGCCGACAGTACTTCATCGATCACGGCGCCGTCTCCGCCGACCACGGCGTCCTCGACCCGGCCACCGCCGACCTCGACCCTGCCGAGGCCCACAGCCTCTTCCAGCGCATCCTCCGCGGCGACGCCACCGACGACGATCTGCAACTGTTCCGCGCCCACATGCTGCTGCAGATGGCGGCCATGAGCGTCGACGACGGCCTGGTCATGACCTTGCACCCGGGCGTCTTCCGCAACCACAGCAGCGCGACCCTGCACCATTACGGCCCCGACACCGGTCACGACATCCCGGTACGCACCACCTTCGTAGAGGGACTGCGGCCGGTACTGGAACGATTCGGCCTCGCACCGGGATTCCAGCTCATCCTGTTCACCGTCGACGAGACCACCTACTCGCGCGAGATCGCACCGTTGGCCGGCTTCTATCCCAGTGTGCTCATCGGTGCGCCGTGGTGGTTCCTTGACGCGCCGGATGCGATCGCCCGGTTCCGTTCGGCGGTCACCGAAACCGCCGGCTTCTACCGAGGATCCGGGTTCATCGACGACACCCGCGCGTTCCTTTCCATCCCCGCCCGGCACAACACCGCACGCCGCGTCGACGCCGGTTTCATGGCCCGCCTCGTCGCCCAGGGGCGCATCACGATGCCGCAGGCCGAACGCATCGCCGTCGACCTCGTCGACGCCATCCCACGGAAGGCCTTCAAACTGTGACCGACACTGTCGCTGTACCGCTGACCCGAGCGGCCCTCGCGGACGCGGCCGAGCCGTTGTCCGCCGCACCGGCACGGATCGTCCACATCGGTCTCGGCTCCTTCCATCGCGCCCACCAAGCCTGGTACACGGCGCGTGCCACGGACGCGGCCGACTGGGGAATCTGTGCGTTCACCGGCCGGTCCGGTCAGCTCGCAGACCTCCTCAGCCCGCAGGACGGTGTCTTCACGCTCGTCGAGCGTGCCGCGACCGGCGACCACTTCGAGCACATCGGCAGCATCGTCGCCGTCCACCCCGCCGCGCACACGACGCAGTTGTCCAGTGCGCTCGCCTTGCCCCGCACGGCACTCGTCACCCTCACCGTGACGGAGGCCGGATACTCACTCACTCCGACGGGTGAGCCGGACCTCGCCGATCCCGCGCTGCTGCGTGACCTCCATGCGCTGACGGACGCGCACCCTTCAGGAGCACCACACTCGCCGGAGACGATTCTCGGACGTCTGCTCACCGGGCTCGAGGAACGCAGACGACGAGACGGCGGACCGCTGGCCGTCGTCCCGTGCGACAACTTCCCCTCCAACGGCACCGTCCTCGGTCGCACAGTGACGCAGCTCGCTGAGGACGTGTCCGCTGGATTGGGGGACTGGATCCGCGCCAACGTCTCGTTCGTGTCCACCTCGGTCGACCGGATCACCCCGCGGGTCGACGGCATACTGGCCGAGCAGGTGCGCGCTGCCACCGGCTGGGTCGACGCGGCGCCGGTCGCGGCAGAACCCTTCACCGACTGGACGCTGTCCGGCGAGTTCCCCGCCGGCCGACCGGACTGGGAGAGCGCAGGGGCCGTCTTCGTCGAGGACATCGAACCCTACGAGTCCCGCAAGCTCTGGCTGCTCAACGGCTCTCACAGCCTCCTGGCCTACCTGGGCCGCCTACGCGGTCACACCACCGTCGCCGAAGCGATCGGCGACAACGAATGCCTGCGGGCGGTCGATCAATGGTGGGACGAAGCATCTCGCCACCTCCCCTCCAACGTGAACCCCGCCGCGTACCGTGCCGCGCTGCTGGAACGATTCCGCAACCCCCGCATCGCGCACTCCCTGACCCAGATCTCTGCCGACGGACTGACCAAACTCAGCATCCGGATCGTGCCCGTCGCGCGAATGGAACTGCGCGAGGGCCGGGATGCTGAGGCGGCGGCCGGCGTCATCGCGGCATGGATCGCGGCGGTCCGCACCGGACTGGCCGTCCCGGACGCGCGAGCAGCCGAAGTCGACGCGGCCGCCGCCGACGCGAACCCCACCGGGGCGCTGCTGAGTCTGGTCGCCCCCGACCTTGCAGCGCACCCCGAATTCGCTCCCCGCGTTGTGCGGGTCACCGACCGCCTGACCGGGGGGTCCTGAGTGGTTTCGGGAACAGAGGGCGCCGCCGTGGCTGAGGCGAGCTCACCCATCGACGCTGCCTGCGGCGGAGACACCGGGACACTGCTCGAAGAGTGGCGATGGGTCTGGCGCGGCAGCGGACTGTCCAACCCGGAGGGACCCCACCTGTACCGGCGTGGCACGTGCCTAGGCGTGCGCAAGCGCGGCGGCACCCCGCAGTTCCACACCAACGGCAGAGAGACCTTTCTCGCTCGCATCGAGTGGGTGGATGACTGGCCGGTCTTTGCGCCGGCGGACGCCTCTATCCCTTCGCACATCCCGGTGGTCGATGACGACTTCCCCATCATCAGCGCCACCGAGGTTGCACCTGAACGTGTGTGTTTGGTCGTCGAAGCTTCGGCGGACACGTCGGCCAACGCGAAGACTCGTGCGCCCGACAGGATTCGACTCGGCGTGCGCGTCGACGATAAGCACCTGACGC
>DATEOM010000056.1:0-4578 GCA_035274105.1 Microbacterium sp. | reverse complement strand
GTAGCGGGGCTGCACCTCGGGTTGCATCTCCGGCAGCAGGATCTCGACGTCACGATCTACACCAACCGCACCGCCGAGCAGGTGGCCGAAGGGCGCGTCATGAACAGCGTCGCCCACATGAGCGCCACCATCGAGATCGAGCACGAGCTCGGCATCGGCGACTGGCCGGGCACCGACGCGGAGTATTCGTACCACCACCACTACAACGGCTGGGGCGACGAGCGCCGGTTCTCCGGAGTCTTCGAGAAGCCGGCCCGGATCATCGACTATCGCATCTACCTGCCGACACTCATGTCCGAGTTCGAGTCGCGGGGTGGCGACCTGGTGATCCGCGACCTCTCGGTGGCCGAGATCGAGCAGCTCACCGAACAGCATGACCTCGTGGTGGTCTCCACCGGCAAAGGCGAGATCGGCGCCCTGTTCCCGCGACGCCAGGACAAGTCGCCGTACACCACTCCGCAGCGGAAGCTGGCTGTCGGCTTCTGGAAGGGCGTCGCACCGCGCGAGCCGCGTGGCGTCGAGATCAGCGTGGTGCCGCCCGCAGGGGAGCTCCTCACGCTTCCGATGTGGTCCTTCTCGGGCCCGGTGCACGCACTGCTGTTCGAGAGTGTCGCCGGCGGTCCGCAGGAGGCGCTCACCGATCAGCGTTACGAGGAGGACCCGGCCGCTTATCGCGCCCTGACCCTGCGCGTGCTCGAGGAGTTCCACCCCACCGTGTTCGAGCGGGTGAACCCGGCCGAGTTCGAGCTCCAGAGCGGAGCCAGGGACATCCTGCAGGGTGCGGTCACCCCGGTGCTGCGGGAGGACTACGTGCTCCTGCCCAACGGCCGGTTCCTGCTCGCGCTCGGAGACGTCCACATGACGGTCGACCCCGTGCAGGCGCAGGGTGCGAACTCGGCGACCTACTCCGCGAAGGTGGTCGCCGACACCATCCGGGACGACAAGGTGTTCGACGAGCGGTTCATGAAGAAGGTCGCCCGCCGCCGAGCCGAGCGGCTGGAGGCGTCGAACGACTGGGTGAACACGATGATCCAGTGGCCGCCGGCGCCGCAGATCCCGGAGCTGTTCACCGAGATGGTGCACAACCGGGCGCTGGCTGACCGCTACACCGAGAACTTCAATTACCCGATCCGTCAGATCGATCTGCTGGGCTCGCCCGAGCGGGTGGCCGCGGCGGTCCGCGAGACCTCCGCGCTGCTCGAGCCGGCGGGCTCCTGACAGAACCGAGAGGAGACTCCCATGCACAAGCTCGTCGTGCTCTATCCGGCGCCGGTGGACCGCGAGGCCTTCGTCGCCTACTACGAGTCGATCCATCTGCCGCTGGCGTCCCGCCTTCCCGGGCTGACCGCGTGGCGGTACACCACGCAGGTGGAATCTGCTCCCGACGGGGCCCCGGCGCCGTACTTCGCCGTCTTCGAGGCGGACTTCACCGACGTGAGCGCCTTCCGCGCCGCGATGGCGTCGCCCGAGGGGCAGGCGGTCGCCGCGGACGTGCCGAACTACGCCACGGGCGGCGCCGTGGTCATCGACTACGCCGTGACAGGGGGCGAGTCGAGATGACCGATCTCAGCGCCCGTCAGCTGGCGTTCCGCCAGGCGATGGCCAACCTCGCCGCCGCCGTGCACATCGTGACGACCGACGGCCCTCACGGTCGGCTCGGGATCACGGTGAGCGCCGCGTGCTCGGTGACCGACGCGCCGCCCACCGTGCTGGTCTGCATCAACCGCAGCAGTGCATCCCGTGACGTCTTCGCACAGAACGGACGACTGGCGCTGAATGTCCTGGCGGCGGACCAGGAGGAGCTCGCCCGTCACTTCTCGGGTCAGACGCAGGTGCCGATGGCGGACCGGTTCGCGTGGGATGTCTGGGGCGAGCTCGGTGGCATCCCCGTGCTCCGCGACGCCCGGGTGGCTCTGTCCGGTCGCATCGCGAGCACCTCGGAACAGGGGACGCACAGCGTCTTCTTCGTCGAGATCGACGAGATGCGGGTCCGCAAGGATGCCCCCGCCCTGGTGTACGACAGCAGGGCGTTCCACGCGGTCGGCGCCGCAGCCTGATCCACGGGCGGGATCGCCACCGCGATCCCGCCCCACGCTGGGAGACGACGATGTCCTCACCACGACTCACTCCGACCGTCGGCGCGACGGTGCTCGGCCGCACGCTCGAAGACGCCCAGGCGCTGGGCGCCGAGCTCTACTATCCGCACCGGCTGACGCCGCTCGCCCCGCCCGCCTCATTCGCATTCTCGGTGAGGGCCGCGCGCCTCGGGCCGGTGACTGTCGGCGTGCTGCGGTACTCGTCGGGCATCCGCATCGACACCGGGCCATACGTCACGGCGGTGCAGGTCAACATCCCGCTCCAGGGCTCGGTGCGCACGTCGATCGGCGGAGAGCACGTGCGGGCGACGAATGCCCGCGCGGCCCTCTACCCTCACGACGTCCCCACTGCGATCAGCGGATGGGATCAGCCCTGCGCCATGCTCGCGATCAAACTCGATCGTGCGATGGTCGAACGACGCATCGCCGCGGAGGGCGCTCACGGCTTCGACATACACGGCACTCCGACGCTGGACGTGTCGACCGGTGTCGCCGCCGCGTGGATCGCCGCCATGCGCGACATCATCGCGACCGCTCAGCGCATCCCGGACCTCGATCCCGGCCTCGTCGCCTATCTCGCCGATCGCTGTGTCGACGGGTTCGTGCTGTCCGCCCTCGGGGATGGGCGCACCTCCGAGGAGCACGTGCGCACCGCGGACGCCGCCATCGTGGATCGCGCCCTCGAGGCCATCACCTACGCGAGTGGTCCTCCGCTGTCGCTGACGATGCTGAGCGACTACGTCGGAGTCAGCGCGCGCAGCATCCAATCCGCGTTCCGGCGCGCCCGTGCCGAGACGCCCATGCAGGCACAGCGCCGCGAGCGCCTGCGACGGGCGCGTCGCGATCTGCGGCGGGCGTCCGCCCCGGACGACCTGGTGAAGTCCATCGCGCTGCGGCACGGATTCACCCACCTGGGACGCTTCTCGGCGGACTACCACCGCGAGTACGGCGAGCTCCCGTCCCACACGCTCGATCGCTGACCCCGCGGCATCCATCGATGTCCTGAAAGCGAAGGGATGCCGGGACGCCGGGCCGTGCTCAATACGCTGGCCGCCGTGCCACCCGGAACAGACCGGACGGGCGCCGACAGATGAGAACGAAGGAGTTCAGGATGACATCGTCCACCTCTCTGACCACGGGTGTCAGCTACCTTCCCGCGGGGGTCACCGCGGAGCACTTCGACGCCGCGATCGCCCGCATGCGCGAGGCGATCGGGGCCGAGAACGTCCACACCGACGACGCGGTCGTGCGCGAGTACGACGACCGGTTCCCGGTCACCGACGGCGACGAGTTCCGCGGCGGCGCCGTCGTATGGCCGGGCAGCGCGGAGGACGTTCAGGCGATCGTGCGCATCGCGAACGAGTTCGTGATCCCGCTGCACGCCTTCTCCACCGGCCGCAACCTCGGGTACGGAGGCTCGTCGCCGATGGTGACGGGCTCGGTGCTGATCCATCTCGGCAAGCGCATGAACCGGGTGCTGGAGATCAACGAGAAGCTGGCGTACGCCGTGGTCGAGCCGGGTGTGGACTACGCGACCCTGTACCGGGCGGTGCAGGAGTCCGGTGCGCGTCTCATGATCGACCCCGCCGAGCTCGACTGGGGGAGCGTCGTCGGCAACACGATGGATCACGGCGTCGGCTACACGCCGTACGGAGCGCACGCGATGTGGCGGTGCGGGATGGAGCTCGTGCTCGCCGACGGCGAGGTGCTCCGCACCGGCATGGGCGGCCTTCCGGGCACCGAGGCCTGGCACCTGTACGCGGGCGGACTCGGACCCTCGGTCGAGGGGCTGTTCGAGCAGTCGAACTACGGCATCTGCACGCGCATGGGGATCCAGCTCATGCCCGAGCCCGAGGCATCCGTCACCTTCGCCATCTACTTCCCGCGCGAGGAGGACCTCGCGACGGTGATGGAGACGACGCTGCCGCTGCGCATCGGCATGGCCCCGATCCAGTCCGTGCCCATCGTGCGCAACATCGTGTTCGACGCCGCCTGCGTCTCGCGGCGGGACGAGTGGCAGAGCGAGCCCGGCCCGCTGACCGACGCGGCCAAGCAGCGCATGGTCGACGAGATCGGTTCGGGGCACTGGATCCTCTACGCCAGCTGCTACGGCCCGCGGTGGCAGGTGGATCGGTACATCGACCTCATCCGTCACACGTACCTGAACGCAATCCCAGACGCCCGGTTCGAGACCAACGAGACCCTGCCCGTCAGCGACGGAAGCCGGCTTTCGGAGCTGCTGCACGCACGACACCTGCTCAACACCGGCGTGCCCAACCGGCACTCGGCCGCGGTCTTCGACTGGTTCCCGAACGCGGGGCACTTCTTCTACGCGCCGGTGTCCGCCCCGAGCGGCGAGGACGCGGCGCAGCAGTACGACGACACCAAGCGCATCTCGGACGAGTACGGCAAGGACTACCTCGCCCAGTTCATCATCGGGCTGCGCGAGATGCACCACATCTGTCTGCCCCTCTACGACACC
>DATEOM010000055.1:0-7692 GCA_035274105.1 Microbacterium sp. | reverse complement strand
GGACACGATTTCTGGGACTGCGGACCTGTCGCACGAGTTCCCCCCTCAGTCGACTCCGAGAACCGTGTCACGGATGTTTATTGGTGTCAACAGGTGTTATTTAGGGAGGTTTCTGTTACTCCTGTGACCAGAGTCGGGTGGACCGGGCCCCGATCCGATCTGAGATAGTTGCTTTCGTGACCTCTGACGCCGCTCCGCGCTTCGAGACCGACTGGCTGACCCTGCCCGACCTCGTGGAGGTGCTCGGCGAACCGCTCGGCCGCGTGCGCCGGCTGCTCGACGAGTACTACCTCGTCGGGTCCAAGCGCGACGGCGTGCTCAAGGTGCCGTCGGTCTTCGTGGTCGACGGGCATCCGCTGTCGTCGCTGCGGGGCACCGTGTTCGTGCTGCACGACGCCGGCTTCACGGACGACGAGGCGATCGACTGGCTGCTGACCCCCGAAGACACCATCGGGATCGCGCCGATCGAGGCTCTGCTCGCGGGTCGCAAGAGCGAAGTCCGCCGGGTCGCCCGCACCCTGGCCTGACCCCTCGGCGAGCTCGCGACCGGTCCCCGAGGCTCAGGTCGTGCGGACGGTCGCGGCGCGCGCGAGATCGCGCAGCTCGCCGACGGCCGCGTTGCCCAGCCGTGCACCCGACAGGGCTCGGTCGGCCTCGCGTGCGTAGTCGGCGATGAGCCGCTCCACGCGGTCGAGCGCTCCGGTCTCGACGATCGTCTGCTGCAGCGACGCGATCTGCGACGCATCGAGGTCGGGATCGCCGACCAGCTCGTCGACGATCTGCCGGGCCGTGGGCGCGAGCGCTTCGCGCGCGTACGCGATGAGCACGGTGCGCTTGCCCTCGCGCAGGTCGTCGCCGGACGGCTTGCCGGTGGCTGCTTCGTCGCCGAACACGCCGAGGACGTCGTCGCGCAACTGGAACGCCATGCCGAGGGGGTGCCCGAACGCGGCCAGCGACGCCGCCTGCGCAGCATCCGCTCCCGCCAGCGCCGCGCCGATCGCGAGCGGCTGCTGCACGCTGTAGCGCGCGGATTTGAAGGATGCCACGCGCAGCGCGCGCTCCGCGTGCCGGTCGTCGGGCTCGCTGGCGAACGCCGATTCCTCGGCGACGTCAAGAAACTGCCCGAGCGTGACCTCACGGCGCATGAGGGCGTACGCGCTCCGCGCCGCGGCCGCCCTGTCGGGCGAGGTCTCGGCGAGCCCCTCCTCGAGGAGGTCGTCGCTCCACGCCACCAGCAGGTCGCCGAGCAGGATGGCGGCCGAGCGGCCGAAGGCGTCGGCGTCGCCGAGCCAGCCGGAGCCGCGGTGGCCGGCCTCGAGGGCGCGATGCGCCGCCGGGCGGCCGCGCCGCGTGTCGGAGTTGTCGATGAGGTCGTCGTGGACGAGGGCCGCTGCGTGGAACACCTCGAGGGCGGCGGCTGCGGCGATCACGGGGGCCGGTGCCGCGCCGGCGGGGCCAGATGCTTCCTCCACTGCCCTCCACCCGGAGATGCAGAAGCGGCCGCGAAGGCGCTTGCCGCCGGTGACGGCATCGGCTCCCGCCGCGACGAATCGGGTCGCTTCGGGGCCGGCATCGGCCGCACTCCGGCGTTGAGCCGAGACGAACATGTCCACTCGCTGGGAAATGGCTTCGATCGGCTCAACGGGGGCGGACACGGGCCTAGCCTAGTGAGGAACGGCACGCGTACAATCGAGCCACCGAAGTACAGAGGGGGAAGCATGCCACTCTCCGAACAGGAGCAGCGCCTGCTGGACGAGATGGAACGCCATCTCATGCGCAACGACGCGGATGTCGTCAGCGCGCCCCGCGACGGACGCACGCTGAGCTATCGCAACATCGTCTACGGCACGATCCTCGTGCTGCTCGGGCTCGGCGGTCTGATCGTCGGGGTCTCGCAGCAGTTGATCGTCGTCGGCGTGATCGGGTTCGTCGTGATGCTGGGCGGGGTCCTCCTCGCCGTCACTCCCGGGCGCGGTCCCGGAAAGCTGAGAGTCGAACCCGACCGACCCGCCAAACCCCAGAACAGCTCTTCGTTCATGGACCGCATGAACGACCGCTGGGACAAGCGGCAGGAGGAGCGCTGAGCGTCCCCGCCGCCTGAGATCCGGCACGAGAAGCACCGACCTTCGGGTCGGTGCTTTTTTGTTGCCCGCGCGACGGCCATATCTCCCGCCACGAGGAGAACGGGGGAGCGCAAGATCACGAATCGGTAGCGAAGTGGAGGAGAGTGGAGTAAAGTGGCGCACAACCCGGGGGGCCGGACGAAGGGGGTGTGATGTACCGATGCTTTTGGGCACGCACACACCCAAGCTCGATGACAAAGGGCGCGTCATCCTCCCGGCGAAGTTCCGCGACGACCTTGGTGGGGGTGTCGTCGTGACGCGCGGACAGGATCGCTGCCTGTACGTGTTCAGCGAGAAGGAGTTCGAGCGGGTGCACGACCGCATCCGTGAGGCGCCTCTTGCGAACAAGCAGGCGCGCGACTTCCTGCGCATGTTCCTCTCGGGCGCGAGCGCCGAGAAGCCCGACAGTCAGAACCGCATCACGATCCCCCCTCCGCTGCGCGCATACGCCGGCTTGGAGCGCGACCTCGTCGTCACCGGCGTCGGCGCCCATGCCGAGATCTGGGACGCCACCGCGTGGAACACCTACGCCGAGGCCAACGAAGAGAGCTACGCCGAGCTGGAGCAGGAGGTGATTCCGGGCCTGTTCTGAGCCCTCGGCCGTGACTCCCAGCTGCTCGTGCCCTGACGCCACTTCCCCGGCGCCAGGTCGGAGCGGATGGGGATCAGGGCTTGGGGACCAGGACCGGAGATGATCATGAACCTGCACGACATCCACACCCCGGTCATGCTCGAGCGCTGCATCGAGCTGCTGGCACCCGCGCTCGAGCGCGACGGCGCCGTCTTCGTCGATGCCACGCTCGGCATGGGCGGCCACTCCGAGGCGTTCCTCCAGCGCTTCCCGAAGCTGCAGCTCATCGGCCTCGACCGCGACACCGACGCGCTGCGCATCGCGGGGGAGCGTCTCGCGCCGTTCGGCGACCGCGTCCACCTCGTGCACACCGTGTACGACGGCATCGCCGACGCCGTGACCTCGAGCGGTTTCGCCGCGGCCGACGGCATCCTGTTCGACCTGGGCGTCTCGTCGCTGCAGCTCGATGTCGCCGATCGCGGCTTCGCATATGCGCAGGATGCGCCGCTCGACATGCGCATGGACCAGTCGGCAGGCACGACAGCCGCCGACATCCTCGCGACGTACGGCGAAGGCGACCTGCGGCGGATCTTCGAGCGCTACGGCGAGGAGAAGCTCGCGGGCCGCTACGCCCGCGCGATCATCGCCGCGCGCGCCGAAGCGCCGATCGAGCGGTCCGGCCGGCTCGTCGAGATCCTGCAGGCCGCGACCCCGGCCGCCGCCCAGCGCACCGGCCACCCGGCCAAGCGCGTGTTCCAGGCGCTGCGCATCGAGGTCAACCGCGAGCTGTCGGTGCTCGAGCGCGCGGTGCCGTCGGCGCTCGGCATCCTTCCGGTCGGCGGTCGCATCGTCGTGCTGTCGTACCAGTCCCTCGAGGACCGGCTGGTCAAACGCGCCCTCGCCGATGCCTCGGCGTCGACCGCCCCGAAGGGACTGCCGGTCGAGCTGCCCGAGCACGCTCCCAAGTTCCGACTGCTCGTCAAAGGTGCCGAGCTCGCCACCGACGAGGAGCGCGCGGTCAACCCGCGCGCCACGCCGGTGCGCCTCCGAGCCGCTGAGCGCGTGAGGCCCGAGCACGCGGAGGGTGCCTCATGAGCACGATCGCGAACGCCGTGACCACCCGCCTGGGCAGGGCGGTCGCCCCGGAGAGGACGGATGCCCCGCGCCGCCGCCTGCGGGTGCTCGATGCGCCGGCCCGCCGGCGTCGCCCGAAGCTCTTCTACGGCGTCGTCGCCGTGATGGGGGCGTTCCTCATCGCCGCCGCTCAGATGTCGCTGTCGATCATGACGACGCAGGGCACGTACGAGATCGCCGCCCTCACGAAGGAGCAGCGCGACCTCACGTACGAGAAGCAGATCCTGTACGACGATGTCGCAGGGCTCAGCTCGCCGCAGTACCTGGCAGCGAACGCGGCGGCCCTCGGCATGGTGATCAACGAGGCGCCCAGCTATCTGCGGCTGAGCGACGGGGCGATCCTCGGTCCGTCAGAGGTCGCGATGGGCACCTCGTCGGTCGACGCGATCGGCCGCGGATCGGTGCCCAACGCACTCATCACGAACACGCCCCTGGTCACCGTGCCCGACGCGACGATCGACGGTCTGCCGGTCGAGGTCGCCGAGACGCCTGACGGCGGAGTCGGCAACACTCCGCCGCCGCTCACGGACGGACTGCCCACCCCGCGCACACACTGAGACGACGACGCCGAGCCGAGAACCCATCGAGACGCCCCACTGCACGAGGCGCGGAGCACGAGACGCAGATGACGACACGAAGCACGAGAAGCCCCCGCCGCCGGACCGTCGTGGCCCTGGCCGTCGTCCTCGCGGTGCTCGCGGGATTCATCGTCCGCCTCGTCGACATCCAGGTCGTGAACGCCGACGACCACATCAAGGACTCTCTCGACGTCGCCTTCGCCGGCGAGCAGACGCTCTACGGCACGCGCGGCGCGATCGTCGACGCTGACGGGCAGACGCTGGCGGGCAGCATCCTCCGCTACGACTGCCAGCTGTCTCCGCTGCTCATCACCCAGATCGACGAGCAGGTGCTCGCCGGAGAATCCGACGACCGGCTGTGGGCGGACGTGTCGAACGACGTCGCCGAGATCACGGGCCAGACCCCCGAGGAGGTCCGCGCGATCGTCGGCACCGCTCTCGCCGACGATCCCAACTCGCAGTACGCGGTGCTGAAGAAGGGCGTGTCGACCGAGCAGTTCCGCGCGCTCATGGATGTGGACGTGCCGTACATCGCGTGCATCTCGCACCCCGCGCGCACCTACCCCGATGGCGCGGTCGCCGGCAATCTCATCGGCTTCCTCGGCTCCGACGGCGCCCCGCTCGAGAGCCTCGAGAAATCGCAGAACGCGTGTCTCGCCGCGACCGACGGCACGCGTACGTACGAGAAGGGCAAGGACGGCGTCGTCATCCCGGGTACCGAGCAGGAGACGCCCGCGACGGACGGCGGCACGCTGCAGCTGACGATCGACCGCGACCTGCAGTGGTACATGCAGCAGCTCATCGCCGAGCAGACGCAGAGCATGGCCGCGCAGCGCGGTGGGATCCTCGTCTACGAGGTGAAGACGGGCAAGGTCCGCGCCGCGGCCGAGTACCCGACCGTCGACCCCAACGACTACGCGTCCGCCGAAGTGAAGGATCGCACCAGCAGCATCTTCCTCGGCACGTTCGAACCGGGATCGACCTTCAAGGGCCTCACGGCGGCGACGGTCATCGATGCGGGCGGTCAGACGCCGAACTCCACCGTCGTGGCGTCGAGCCTCGAGAACTTCGACGGCGGCGCCCGGGTTCGCGACTCGTTCCAGCACCCGGCGTACACCTACACGCTCACCGGCGTGCTCATCGACTCGTCGAACGCGGGCATCTCGAAGTTCAGCCAGAAGGTCGACAAGCAGACCCGTTACGACTACCTCAAGAAGTTCGGCATCGGCGACAGCACGGCCTCCGGGTATCCCGGCGAAGGTCAGGGTCTGATCTACCCTGCGGACCAGTGGGGGGCGCAGACGACGCTCAACACCTCGTTCGGCCAGGGCGTCACGACGACCATGCCCGAGCTCGCCCGCGCGTACGGCGCGATCGTGAACGGCGGCGTCAAGATGCCGCTGCAGATCATCGAATCCTGCACGAAGGCCGACGGCACGGTCGTCGAACCCGACGTCGCGGAACCCGAGCGCGTCATCAGCGAGGGCACGTCGGCCGAGATGCGCGAGATGCTCGAGAACGTCTTCCTCCAGGCGCCGTACGCCAAGACGGTCGCGATCCCCGGCTACCGCCTCGGCGGCAAGACGGGAACCGGTGAGAAGAGCGACGGCCAGGGCAACTACAAGCAGGGCGTCTACTACACGACGATGGTCGGCTTCGCCCCCGCCGACGACCCCGAGTACGTCGTCGTCGTCACCCTCGACGAGCCGACGAAGGTAACATCGTCTGCGGCCAACGCGACCGCGTTCCAGAAGGCCATGACCCAGGTTCTGAAGACCTACCGCGTCATGCCGTCGACGACGTCGCCGGAGCTGCTGCCCAAGTTCGGGTAGTTCCCGAGCTTCCGGAGTTCCCCACATGATCGCGCTCAACATCGCCCAGATCGCCCATGCCGTTTCGGGCGAGGTCCATCTCGCCGACGGCGACACCCTCGACACCGTCGTGTCGGGGGCGGTCGACACCGACTCCCGCCTCATCGAGCCCGGCGGCGTGTTCGTCGCCAAGCCCGGCGAAGAGACCGACGGACACCTGTTCGTCGACGCCGCCGTCGCGAACGGCGCCGCCCTCGCCCTGGTCGAGCGGCGGGTCGAGGCATCCGTTTCGCAGATCGTGGTGGCCGACGTCGTCGCCGCCCTCGCGGACCTCGCTCGCGAGGTCGTCAAGACGGTGCGGGATGCCGGCGACCTGCGCGTCGTCGGGATCACCGGGTCGAACGGCAAGACGACCACGAAGAACCTCCTCGCCCGGATCCTCGAGGGTGAGGGTGAGACCGTCTCGCCGAAGGCGTCGTTCAACAACGAGGTCGGCGCGCCGCTCACGGTGCTGCGCGTCACCCCGTCGACGAAGTTCCTGGTGAGCGAGTTCGGCGCGAGCGCGCCCGGCGAGATCGCCCGCCTCGCGGGCCTCGTCGACCCCGACGTCGGGGTCGTGCTCATGGTCGGCATGGCGCACGCCGGCGGCTTCGGCGGCATCGAGGCGACCTTCCACGCCAAGTCCGAGCTCGTGAAGGCGCTCAGCACCGGGGGAGTGGCGGTGCTCAACGCCGACGACGCGCGCGTCGCCGCCATGGCTCCGATCGCCGCCGAACAGGGCGCGGGCGTGCGCTGGTTCGGCCGCGGGCCGGCAGCGACCGACGTGCGTGCCGACGACGTCGTGGTGACGGCATCCGGCACCTCCTTCACCGTGACCGCCGACGGCGTCTCGCTGCCGCTGCGCCTGCGGGTGCTCGGCGAGCACCACGTCATGAACGCGCTGGCGGCGATCGCCGCCGCCACGACGCTCGGCGTCACGCTCGCCGCCGCGATCGCGCGCCTCGAGACCGTCGAGATCGCCGAGCGGTGGCGCATGCAGCCGCTCGGGTCAGAGCGTGTGCGGATCATCAACGACGCCTACAACGCCAGCCCCGACTCGATGTCGGCCGCCCTGCGGACACTCGCGCAGATCACCGGTCCCGACGAGCGCACCGTCGCAGTGCTCGGCGCGATGAGCGAGCTCGGCGAGTACGCCGAGGAGGAGCACGATCGTGTCGGGCTGCTGGCCGTGCGACTCGGCATCCAGCGCATCGTTGTCGTGGGCGACGCCGCACGCCGCATGTATCTCGAAGCCGTCGCGCAGGGCTCGTGGGACAACGAGGCGGTCTTCTTCTCGACCGCCGACGAGGCGTTCGACTATCTGCGGGGCGAGCTGCGTGACGGCGACCGCGTGCTGGTGAAATCCTCCAACTCCGCCGGACTGCGGTTCCTCGGCGATCGTCTGGGAGAATCGTTCTCGTGAGATCTCTCCTTAC
>DATEOM010000054.1:0-8135 GCA_035274105.1 Microbacterium sp. | reverse complement strand
TCAAGTCAGGCGGACCGCTGGTCTGACCAAGCCGGGGCTTGACGGACTTGCCGGTGCGCTCAGCCATGCCGCTGGAGTCGGAGAGTGATTTCCTGCGAGGTTGCGAAGCACGACACGTCGGCCACCGAGTTCAGGTGCACGAGCACATTCGTCTCGGATGCCCGGCTGCGGCGTTTTCGCGGGGGATGCGGTACGCGGCGATGCGGAACTCCTCGGCCCGGCGCTCCTCGATGCTACCGTCCGGGCGCGTCCACTCCGGCACAATGTCGACGTCAGCGTCCTCGACGAAACCGTGCGACATGATGTCCGTGGCGTTCACAAGCACGATGCGGCGGTCCCCGTGGCTGGCCCAATCTGTGACTGCATTACCCGCTCCCTAGCCTATGCACGTAGGCAATTACTCGTACTCCGCCCCGCCTGGGAGGGAAACAACCGCCGGAAAACCCGGAGCCTACGTGAAGACGATGGTGTGGTTGCCGTGTCGGATGACACGGTCTTCGGCGTGCCACTGCACGGCGCGGGAGAGCACCGCGCGCTCGACGTAGGCGCCGCGGGCCTGCAGGTCGGCCGCGGTCATCGCGTGGGTGACGCGGGCGACGTCCTGCTCGATGATGGGGCCCTCGTCGAGGTCTTCGGTGACGTAGTGGCTGGTCGCGCCGATGAGCTTCACACCCCGCTCCCAGGCTTTCTTGTAGGGGGCTGCGCCGATGAAGGCGGGCAGGAACGAGTGGTGGATGTTGATCACCGGCACCCCGACGTTCTCGAGGAACGAGTCGGAGAGGATCTGCATGTAGCGGGCCAGCACGACGAAGTCGACGTTGCCCTTCAGCAGCTCGACGATCTTCGCCTCGGCAGCGGACTTGTCGGGTCCCTGCGACGGCACGTGGAAGAACGGGATGCCGAAGCTGCGGACGTCCTCCGCGGTGTTGGTGTGATTCGAGATCACCATCGGGATGGTGACGGGGAGCTCGCCGCGGCGGTGGCGCCACAGCAGCTCGAGCAGGCAGTGGTCGCTCGTCGAGGCGAGGATCGCCATCCGCTTGGGGATGGACTGGTCGGTGATCTTCCACTGCATCCGGTAGGACTTGAGGGTCTTGGCGACGTCGGCTTCGATTTCCGGCAGCGCAGCCTGCAGGTCGGGGCGGTGGAACACGACGCGCTGGAAGAAGTTGCCGCCTTCGGGGTTGTCGGAGTACTGGTCGAGCGTGACGATGTTGCCCTTGTTGCGGGTCACGAGCGCGGTCACGGCCGCGACCATGCCGGGCTGATCCGGCCCGTGCACGATCAGGCAGGCGTGGTCACGCAGGAGCTCGGTGTGCAGGGTCATCAAGAACCTCCGGGGAGAGTGGCGGTCAATGGTCTGGTGCGTTCCGCGGCTTCGACGACGTTCGTCATGAGCAGGGCGACGGTCATCGGACCGACTCCGCCGGGGTTCGGCGAGAGGTAGCCGGCGACCTCCGCGACATCCGGGGCGACGTCGCCGTAGACGCGGGACTTCCCGGTCTCGGGGTCATCTTCGCGGGTGACGCCCACGTCGAGCACGGCGGCGCCGGGCTTGACGTCCTCGGCGCGGACGATGTGCTTCACGCCCGCGGCGGCCACGATCACGTCGGCCTGGCGCAGGTGGTGCGACAGATCGGCCGTGCCGGTGTGCGTCAGGGTCACGGTCGCGTTGATCTCGCGGCGCGTGAGCAGCAGACCGATCGAGCGGCCGATGGTCACGCCGCGGCCGACGACGACCACGTCCTTGCCCTTCAGGTCGTAGTCGTTGCGCAGCAGCAGCTCGATCACCCCGCGCGGCGTGCACGGCAGCGGCGTGGTGATCGGGGAGTTGACGTTGAGCACCAGGCGTCCGAGGTTCGTCGGGTGCAGGCCGTCGGCGTCCTTCGCGGGGTCGATGCGCTCGAGAATCGCATCGGTGTCGAGGTGCTTCGGCAGCGGCAGCTGCACGATGTAGCCGTGGCATCCCGGGTCGGCGTTGAGCTCGTCGATGAGCGCCTCGACCTCGGCCTGGGTGGCGTCAGCGGGCAGCTCGCGCTGGATCGAGTTCATGCCGATGGCCTCGGACTCGCGATGCTTCATCCCGACGTACAGCTGCGAGGCCGGGTCGGCGCCGACGAGCACCGTCGCGATGCCGGGCGTGACCCCCCACGCTTTGAGCGCCGCGATCCGCTCGCGCAGCTCGTCCTTGATCTGGGCCGCGGCCGCGCGCCCGTCGAGCTTCTGTGCGGTCACGAGACGGCTTGCTTGGTGACGAAGTCGTGGGCCCATTCGGACGTCGCCTTCAGCCCGCCGAACGTGTAGAAGTGCAGCTTCACGTCTCCCGTGCTCGGGTTCTCTTCGAGCAGCCCGGCGAGATCGGTGACGAACTGGTCCGGACCGGCCGTGCCAATCAGGTTCGTCAGCGAGAAGCCGTACTTCTTCACAATCATCGCGTTCGCACCCACCCCGAAACGTCGCGCGAAACCGATCAGCCGTTTGATCCCCGCCGGCCCCGGCGTGCCGACACGGATCTGCGCATCGATGCCGCGCTGCCGCACAGCACCGATCCACGACATCACCGGCTCGGTATCGAACGCGAACTGCGTCAAGATCACCGCATGCAGCCCCTGCTGAACCAGCGCCAGCGCCTTCTCCTCTAGATGACGCCACAGCACGTCGTCCGCGATATCAGGATGCCCCTCCGGATACCCCGCGATCGACACCTCCCGGACACCATACTTCTGCAGCAGGCCCGACTGGATCACTGACAGCGAATCAGGGTACGGACCCTCCGGCGCAGCAGGATCACCCCCGACGACAAACACATGCTCGCTCGCACCCACCTCCTGCAACCGACCCAGGAACTCCTCCAACTGCTCCGCCGACTGCAACCGACGCGCCGAGATGTGCGGAACCGGAACGAACCCCGACTCCCGCACGGCCCTCGCCGCCGCCACCCGCATCTCCAGATCCTCATTCCCCAGGAACGTGACATTCACCTTCGTCCCCGCCGGAATCGAACCACGAGCCTCCAACAGACCCGGAACATCTTTCCCCGTCATCTCCAACGAAAAGCCCTCAACAAGGGCAGCCGCGGACACACGCGATGCAGGTGTAGGTGGCATGGGTGGACTCCTCTGATGAAAAGCGTCGGGGTGGACTTACGCGATGGTGGCGTCCGTGCGCCAACCCGGCTGATACTCCGCGCGCACATCTGCCGAGTACGGCGACGGAGCGACGACGGCGCGCACTGTGGTCTGCACATGGCGCTCGACGTTGAGCTTCTCGGAGCCGCCGTCGGGCTCACCCCAGATCAACTGGAGTTCTGCGCCGTCGGGAACGTCCGCGTCGACCACGCCCAGCGAGATCACTCGACGACCGTTGAAGGTGTACGCGATGTTGCTCAGTGAGAGCCCGACAAGGTTTCCACTGCCGTCGTTGAGACTGTCATATTGCGACATGCCGTAGTTGCCGAGAGGGAGCTCAAGGTACTTGTACTGAGGACCGTCCAGGTCCACTACCGACCCCAGGATCCGCTTCACGTCGTCGGCGTTCCACTCGAGGGTGACCTTACGGCGGTGCGGCAGGTCCCGCTTCGCTTCAAGCGCGTCACGTCCGACGAAGTCATGATCGAACTTGATGAACGAGCCATACCGGAGGTCCCACGGTGTGAGGTAGTAGTCCTCAATGGAGCCCGGGACGAATGAGCCGGCGAGGGGCAGCCGTGCCTCGTAGCCATCAGCCGGCAACCATTCGCGGTATTCGCGAAGGCCCGGGTCGGTGTAGACCGCGGGAAGAGGCGAGGGAATCCAGCCTGATTCCGTGCCCGACACCGGGTACGCGCGCGCACCGACCGGCACGATGCCGAACTCTTCACCAGCCTCGAGGATCGCGTCCCGCACCTTGAAGTAGTCCTCGTAGGGACCCCAGAGCTCCAGACCTGGAGCACCCGCCATCCCGTGACGCAGACTCCGGGCGCGGGTGCCGTCGATCGTCAGCCAAGCCTCCCGGAAGAACTTGATCTGTTCCAGCGAGCCGCCGTTGATCTTCTCGATGAGGTCCCAGGCCCGAGGCCCTTGGATTTGCATCCGCCAGAACTCGCGGCTGACCTGCCGGCCGAGTGGGTACTCGTACGATCGGCGATCGACGTGGATATCGACCTCATAGCCACCCTTCTCCGCGTTGAAGAGGAGCCAGTTCGCCGCGGGCGACCTGCCAACGTAGATGAGATCGTCGACCGCCTCGCGGTGGATAATCCCGTCCCCGATGACGAAGCCCTCATGGTTCACCGCCACATACTGCTTCGCGGAGTCGACCGGAAAGCTCTCGGTCGTGATTGACGTGTCGCTGATCAGTCGGTGAGCGTCCTTGCCCCGAATGTGGAGCGAGTCCATGTGGTGCGTCTGGTCGAGCAGGACCACGGAACGACGCCACGCGAGCTGCTCGTCGCGCCAGTTGTGATACTCCGGTGACACGACCGGGTGCTGGACATACGGCGCGGTGCGCGAATTGCGCAGCATTGCGACGATGTCGCCGTTGCTATCGATCTTGGACTGCAGGCTGGTCGGAATGGGCATGATCGCCTCTCTGTAGTACTCCTCCGGATGCGCCGACAGCATCCGCGCCGCGAGCGCGAACCTGCGCAGGTCCACGACCTTGTGGCTCCGAATCAATTATGGCTTAGCCACTACACCACACTTCGCGGAGCGAAGCAACCACCGAATCTTGCCGCGTGGTTGACATTCTGGCTAATCCAGAACATAGACTCTACGCCATGGTCCTACACATCGGCGTGTTCAGCCTCAACACCCCTCTGCTCATCGCATCCAGTAACCGCTGGTTCGAGGCGAACGACGTGGAGGTGCACTTCCATCACGTCACGTCCTCTGAGCACCAATTTCGTGAGCTCGCGGACGGCAACTTCGATGTCGTACTGACAGCGTTCGACAATGTGCTGAACTACGCCGCGAACGACGCCACCGCCGTCGGAGGCTCGCTCGATCTCGTGGTGCTACGGCCGGTCGACAGAGGGATGAACCTGGCCATTGTGGGTGCCCCGGGCATCGGGAGTGTCGACGACATTCGAGGCCGAACTTTCGGCGTCGATGCTCCCGACAGCGGTTTCGCCTACCTCGCCTACGAAGCGTTGTCATCGGCAGGGCTGGAGCGGGATAAGGACTACTCCGTGGTTCGGCTCGGTGGAGTAAAACTGCGATTCGACGCAATTCTCAGCGACGGCTGCAGCGCTACTTTGCTGAGCAACGGCTTCGAGCAGCTGGCGCACCGCTCTGGTCTCCACGTGCTCGTGCCGGCCCGCGAGCTCAGGCAACCGTACCTGGGAGCGGTGTTCTCCTGCTTGTCGACAGTCTCGGAGGCGAAGGCGCCCGAGATCGCCAGGTTCCTCGAAGTCTACGAACGGGGCGTGCTGGCAACCCTGGACCGCGAGTACGACTCCATGATCGCCCACCAACTTGCCGAATCACGGAACGTCGACATCGATACTGCCCTTGACCTCATCGGTGCGGAGCGCGGCATGTTTGGGCTACTGGTGCACGCAGGCGTCGACCCCCAAGCGGCGCTCAGCACTGCACAATTGCGGGCAGCCTACGAGGGTTTCCCGCCGGGAACCGATGTCGACTTCCTCACGAGGTCGCTGATGGCAACCAGTCCGGCCTGAGCGAACGGCGCCCCGTGATCCAAGGTCACGAATCTATTGACTCGGACAGGTTGAGACGACCGAGCCGGCGACCTTGCAGGTAGGGACTACTGGCTCACATCGCCGCGCGCAACACTACTCTGCGCGATGTGGTCTGCCATCGCCTCATGGTGAGCCTGGACAGCTTGGCGAGCAGCTTCGGCATCCCGCGCTTTCAGCGCATTCAGAATAGGTTCGTGCAACCGGACCAGAGCGTCCGCGTTTTGCGGCTCCAACCACTCGGGCACAGACCCGTTTTCAATCCATGCCCGGTACTCATAATTGATCAAGGCTGCGTGGACGGATTCGTAAATCGAAGCAAGGTACGGATTGTTGGACGCTCGCACAAGCGTCGCGTGGAATCGCGTATCGGAGCTCATCCAGGCAGCGGTATCGCCCGCGTCCCCAACGAGCCGCGTCAGCGCTTCCTCCCCGACGGCGAGATCTTCGTCGCTGGCACGCTCGATCGCCGTGAGGACCCCCGTCATCTCCAGCCACAATCGCAACTCGTGGAGCTGTCCGACTGAGTCTGAGTTGAGATCCAACATGAGACTGACGCTGTTCTCAAAACTTGCAAGAGGCCGATTCGTCACATAGGAACCAGATCCCCGCCTGGATTCCACGAGCCCTCTGGTCACAAGGATGCGAATGGCCTGGCTGACGGTCGGGCGACTGGTCGAGAGCAGCTGCGCGATATCTCGCTCGGACGGGACTCGGTCACCTTCCTCAAGACCTTCTGCAACGATGAGGTCCTGGATGCGGCGAGCAATGTCTTCGGCTGCCGACACTCCAGCTGAGCTGCGCGCGGAGTGATCGCCAATCGAACTCCATCCGGTCGCCTCGGTATCGAGTTTTGTTCTGGCCATCCGCTCAGTGTACTCGGAAGCGGCTTTGCCACTACCCCCGCCTAGGGAAAGCGCTTCCTTGATGGTTCCCTGCCGTCGGGACCTACCTATGGATGGGTTGCAAGCGGCCGAGCCCCTGGCCAAAGTGGCAAAGCCACATCTAGACTGGGTGCCGTGTCAACGAAGACAATACCGCCTGCGGAGCTAGCGATCCCCTGCCCCCGATGCGATGGCCCACTCAGGGACACCCCGTCCGTAATTCTCTGCCCAGGGTGCGGCTATTGCGCAGTGACCACAACCGTCTAGGACGCCGTTCTCAGGTCGGCGATCCTCGAACGATGAACGGAGAGTTCATGCAGCCCGACAATCCAGATTTCACTGTCTCACCTACACCGGTCTTCCGGGCCGTCGCGGACGTTCTCGACCGCCTCGGCGCGAAGCACCTCTTCGGCCTCCTGGGAGACGGGAACTTCCGCTTTGCCGTCGCAGCGCGCGAACGCGGGATTGTTTATCACGGCGCTCGCCACGAGAACGCGAGTATCGCGATGGCCGACACATATGCGCGTATCGCGCGCACCGTTGGCGTAGCGACCGTCACGACTGGGCCCGGTCTGACCAATGCCTGTGCCGGACTGGAGGAGGCTGTCCGTGCCCGAACTCCGCTGGTCGTCCTCGCGGGCGCGGTCGGGAACAGTCAGGCAGACCATCAGCAGCTCCTCGACCAGGACGGCGTGATGCGGGCTCTGGGGTGCGGGGTCCAACGGTACCGAGGTCCGGCGCATGTCGTCGAGGACCTCACTACGGCGTTTCGTCGGGCCATCGCCGAGCGGCGGCCGATCGTCTTCTCGATCCCCGGCGACGAGCAGGAGGCGCCCACTATCCCTGCTCCCGAGAGCAGGATGCCCTCCGTGCCTCGCGCTCACCCTGCGCCCGATACGACCATGAACGTCAGGGAGCTGATCCTCCAATCAGAACGTCCGGTCATCATCGCCGGCCAGGGCGCGTATTCGAGCGACGCCGAGGGAGCACTGCGCCGGCTCGGCGACCGCATCGGCGCATTGATGTGTACGACCGCGGTCACGAAGGGCCTCTTCGCCGACGATCCGTTCCTCGCCGGAGTTAGCGGAGGCTTTGCTCCGGAGGGGATCGCGCGGCTCCTCGAGAACGCAGATCTGGTGCTGGCCTTCGGCGCCAGCTTGAACAAGTGGACGACCAGGACGGGAACGCTGTACGCAAACGCCACGATCGTCCAGGTAGATGACCGCGACTTCGCGTTCGAGCGTCTTCAGCGGAGCGTTGTGCCCGTTCTCGGCGATGCCCGCGCCAGCGCCGAAGACCTCGTGGCAGCGATCGCCGACGACGAGGCACACCCACGCTGGCGCACGTCGGCGACGAAAGAGATCCTGCGCAGATACGCCGAAGGCGATCCGTATGAAGACGAAAGCAACGGTCGCACGATCGATCCGCGAAAGTTGACCATCGAACTCGCCCGACGGCTGCCGGACCGGGCCATGGTCGTCACCGACAGTGGCGCGTGGGTCGGCTTCGTGGGCAGCTTCTTCCGACCCAAGCGGGGCGGACGATTTCTCTTTCCGCAGGCGTCGCAATGCCTG